>WHTT01000109.1 GCA_009377605.1 Luteitalea sp. | reverse complement strand
ATCCCTAGATCCCTAGATCCCTAGATCCCTAGATCCCTAGATCCCTAGATCCCTACTGCTTGCCCCCGCTCATCGAGGCGAGGAACTCGGCGTTCGCCTTCGTCTTGCCCATTCTGGAGATGAGCAGCTCCATGGCTTCGACCGGGGAGAGCGGGTTGAGCACCTTACGCAAGACCCAAATGCGCTGCAGGTCTTCTTTCGGCAGCAGCAGCTCTTCCTTCCGAGTACCGCTCTTCTGAATGTCGATGGCAGGGAAGACACGGCGATCGGCGAGCTTGCGATCGAGATGGATCTCCATGTTGCCCGTGCCCTTGAACTCCTCGAAGATCACCTCGTCCATGCGCGATCCGGTGTCGACGAGCGCGGTGGCGATAATCGTGAGCGAGCCACCCTCCTCGACGTTACGGGCAGCGCCGAAGAAGCGCTTGGGACGCTGCAGGGCGTTACTGTCGACGCCGCCCGAGAGCACCTTGCCCGATGGCGGCACGACCGTGTTGTACGCGCGCGCGAGCCGCGTAACCGAGTCGAGCAGGATGACGACATCCTTCCGGTGCTCGACGAGACGCTTGGCTTTCTCGATCACCATCTCGGCGACCTGCACATGCCGCTGTGCAGGCTCGTCGAACGTCGAGCTGATGACCTCACCCCTCACCGAGCGCTGCATGTCGGTGACCTCCTCGGGCCGCTCGTCGATGAGCAACACGATCAGGTACACCTCGGGATGATTCGTGGTGATGCTGTTGGCAATGTTCTGCAGCAGCATCGTCTTCCCGGTCCGCGGCGCCGAGACGATGAGGCCTCGCTGCCCCTTGCCGATCGGCGTCATGAGGTCCATGACGCGAGCCGAGACATTGTCGCTCGTGGCCTCCAGCTTGAGGCGCTCCTCCGGATAGAGCGGCGTCAGGTTCTCGAAGAAGATCTTGTCGTGCGTCCGCTCCGGGGGCTCGAAATTGACCGCTTCCACCTTGATGAGCGCGAAGTAGCGCTCACCCTCCTTGGGCGGCCGGATCTGTCCCGAGACCGTGTCGCCGGTCTGCAGATCGAACTTGCGAATCTGCGACGGTGAGACGTACACGTCGTCGGGGCCAGCCAGGTAGTTGTAGTCGGGCGCACGCAGGAAGCCGTACCCGTCCGGCAGCACTTCGAGCACCCCTTCGGAGAAGAGCAGACCGCTCTTCTCGGTGCGCGCGCGCAGGATCTCGAAGAGGAGCTCCTGCTTGCGCATGCCGGTGGCCCCCGGGATGTCGAGCTCCTTGGCGAGCTGTGTCAGCTCGGCCACGCTCATCTCCTTGAGTGTGGCGAGATCGATGACATCCGTCCCACTGCCGGGTGGACGAGCTGCGTCGCTCGGCGGGCGTCCTCGGCCGTTCACGGGGCTCCTTGCGGGGGCGGGGTTGGCCGGCTCGTGAGCCGGACGATGAGATTCCGTATTCTTTCCAGTCCTTCGCCGGTCGCCGCCGACGCGGCCAGGACCGGAGCGTTCAACGAGGTCTGCCATGATTCAATAACGCGGATCCGCTCCACGCGGGAAAGTTTGTCAATTTTCGAGGCGACGACTGCCGTCTCACACGACAGCGCCACCAACCATTTCCAGGCCGCGACGTCGTTCGCGAGCCCAGGGTGTCGAGCGTCGACAACGAGTAGCGCTGCCGACGGGCCGTGCCCTCCACTCTCTGTCGCCGGTTGTGCGAAGTAGGCACGGACCAGTTTGTCGAACAACCGTCGCGCGGCCGATCCGCCGCGCGTGTAGCCGTAACCGGGGAGGTCGACGACGTACAACGAGCGGGACGTCGGTGTCGCAACCTCCACGTGATAGACATTGATCAGCCGGGTCTTGCCGGGTGCCGCACTCACGCGCGCCACCCGTGTGCCGGCCAAGGCGTTGATCAGGCTCGATTTGCCGACATTGGAACGACCTACCACCGCGACCTGCGGAAGCATGTCACGTGGCAAATCCCCGACGCCCGCGGCGCTCCGGACGAACCGAACCGAGGCGAATTTCAAGGTGCCAGGTCGTCAGTGTGTAATGGCGTCGTCAGACACGGCGGGCTCGACCCCTTCAGCGGCTTCCGCAAGCGTACCGGGCAAGGGCTCAGCGAGCGCGACCTTCAATACCTCGTCCATGTCCTCGACCATGTAGATATTGAGCTGATCGAGAACGTTCTTCGGAATATCTGCCAGGTCCTTCTCGTTGTCCTTGGGCAGGACAATGGTGGACACCCCAGCGCGGTGGGCGGCAAGGACCTTCTCCTTGACGCCGCCGATCGGGAGCACTTTGCCCCGCAGGGTGATTTCCCCGGTCATCGCGACATCCCTGCGCGCCGGGACGCGTGCCAGCGCCGAGACGAGCGCGGCGGCCAGCGTGATACCGGCCGACGGTCCATCTTTCGGGATCGCCCCCTCCGGGATGTGCACGTGGACATCGTTTCTGCGATAGAAGTCGTTGGGAATGCCGAACTCGTCTGCTTTTGCGCGGACGTAGCTCATGGCGGCTTGCGCCGATTCCCGCATGACGTCGCCCAGCTTCCCAGTCAGTGTGAGCCGGCCACGCCCTGACATCAGCGTGGCTTCCGTCAGCAGGATCTCGCCGCCGGCCTCGGTCCACGCGAGGCCGGTCGCCACACCAATCTCGTTGCGCTCGCCGGCGAGCATCGGGCGATACCGCGGCACGCCCAGGTACTCCGTGACCCGTTCAGGCGTGATCTCTTCGCTCAATCCCTTGCCGTCGGTGACAACCTTTCGTGCCACTTTCCGGCAGATCGCGCTGATCTCGCGCTCGAGGCTTCGGACGCCGGCCTCACGCGTGTAGCGCTGGATGATCGTCTGAATCGCCTCTTCGTCGAAGGTGAGGTTCTCCTGGACAAGGCCGGTCGCCGGGATGGCCTTCGGGACGAGAAATCGCCGGGCGATCTCGACCTTCTCGATCTCCGTGTAGCCGGCGAGCTGCAGCACCTCCATCCGGTCACGGAGCGCCTGCGGGACGGTGTACAACACGTTCGCCGTGCAAATGAACATCACGTGCGAGAGATCGAACTCGACGTCCAAGTAGTGATCCAAGAAGCTGTGGTTTTGCTCCGGATCGAGGACCTCGAGCAACGCCGCCGACGGGTCACCCCGGAAGTCGATCGACATCTTGTCGACTTCGTCCAACAGGAACACCGGATTCTGTGTGCCGGCCTTCTTCATCATCTGCAGGATCTGGCCGGGGAAGGCGCCGATGTAGGTGCGACGATGACCGCGGATCTCCGCCTCGTCACGCACGCCGCCGAGCGAGAGCCGCACGAACTTGCGGTTCGTGGCCCGCGCAATCGACTTGGCGAGTGATGTCTTGCCGACACCGGGCGGACCGACCAACGTCAGGATCGTGCTCTTCGGCTTCTTGACGAGGGTCCGCACGGCGAGGAACTCGAGGATGCGATCCTTGATCTTCTCGAGGCCGTAGTGGTCCTCGTTGAGGATCTGGTCGGCACGCTTGAGATCGCGGCTCTCGCGTGTCTTCTTGTGCCAGGGGACGGCAATCAGCCAGTCGAGGTAATTGCGTGACACCGTGGCTTCGGCCGACATTGGCGGCATGGCCTCGAGCCGTCGGAGCTCCTGCAGGGACTTCTCCTCGACCTCCTTCGGCATCCGCGACTGCTCGATCTTCTTCTTGAGCTCCTCGATCTCGTTGCCCTTTTCGTCCCGGCGACCGAGCTCCTTCTGGATCGCCTTCATCTTCTCGTTGAGGTAGTACTCCTTTTGCGCCTTCTCCATCTGCTTCTTCACGCGCGACTGGATCCGGCGGTCCACCTGGAGCTTGTCCACCTCGGCTTCGAGCACGCCGGCAATGCGGTTGAGCCGCTCGCCGGCGCTGATGATCTCGAGCAGGTTCTGCTTTTCTTCGATGCTGATGAGCAGATGCGCGGCGATCGTGTCCGCGAGACGAGACGGATCGTCGACGCGCACGGCAGCGATCATCGCGTCGTACTGGAGGTTGTTCGAGATCTTCACGTACTGCTCGAACAGCGCCACCACACGGCTCATGAGCGTTTCGACGTCACCCTGCACCGTCTCCTTCTGGCGCGGCACCATCTTGACGACGACGCGGTAGAACCCCTTGTCTTCTTTCCACTCGATCGTCCGACCGCGGTCGATGCCCTCGACCAGCACTTTGATGTTGCCATCCGGCAGCTTGAGACTCTGCACGATGTTGGCGACGCAGCCCATCGTGTAGATGTCGTTTGGCGCGGGCTCGTCGATCTGCGCGTCATGCTGCGCGGCGAGGAAGATTCGCTTGTCCTTCCCGAGCGCGTGGTCCAACGCCCGAATCGACGAGGGCCGCCCGATGACGAACGGCATCATCATGTGTGGAAAAACGACGACATCGCGCAACGGCACGATTGGGAGGGTTTCAAAGACTTCCATCAGCGTCCTTTGTCTATCCCGCCTTCTCGAGCAACATCGGCTTATCTTTGGCCTCGACGACCTCTCGGCTGATCACGCACTCGCGGACCTTCTTCTGCCCGGGCAGGTCGTACATCAGCTCGAGCATCAGGTCCTCGATGATCATCCGCAAGCCGCGTGCGCCGATGCGGCGCTTCAGCGCTTGCTCCGCGATCGCCTCCAGCGCATCCTCGGTGAAGCGCAGCTTCACGCCCTCGTACTCGAACAGCTTTTGGTACTGTCGGACAATCGCGTTGCGCGGCTGCATGAGGATTTGCATCAGCGCCGACTTGTCCAGCTCGTGTAGGGTGCCCACCACGGGCAGCCGACCCACGAACTCTGGGATGAGACCGTACTTGATGAGATCCTCGGGCTCCACCATCTGCAGCGTCGAGCCGAGGTCACGCCCTCGCCACGAGCGCACGTCCGCCTTGAAGCCCATCGTCTTCTTGCCGATGCGGCGCTCGATGACTTTGTCGAGGCCCACGAAGGCGCCGCCGCAGAGGAACAGGATGTTCGTCGTATCGATCTGGTAGAACTCCTGGTGGGGATGCTTGCGGCCGCCCTGCGGCGGCACGTTGGCGACCGTGCCCTCGAGGATCTTGAGCAACGCCTGCTGAACGCCCTCGCCAGAGACATCACGCGTGATCGAGGGATTTTCGTCCTTGCGGCAGATCTTATCGACTTCGTCGATGTAGATGATGCCCTGCTGCGCTTTTTCGATGTCGCCGCCGGCCGCCTGCAAGAGCTTCAGGATGATGTTCTCGACGTCTTCACCCACGTATCCCGCTTCGGTGAGCGTCGTGGCATCGACGATCGTGAAGGGGACCGAGAGCAGCTTGGCCAGCGTCTGCGCGAGGAGGGTCTTGCCGGTGCCCGTCGGGCCGATCAGCAAGATGTTCGACTTCGACAACTCGACATCGTGCCGTCCACGCAACTGCTTCTGGATCTCGATGCGCTTGTAGTGGTTGTAGACGGCGACGGCGAGCTTCTTCTTGGTTTGTCCTTGGCCGATGACGTACTCTTCGAGGAACTTGTTGATTTCCTGCGGCGTTGGCAGCGACGTGCGCGCGCCGCGCGCCTCGAACTTGTTGTCGTCGGCGATGATGTCGTTGCAGACCTCGACGCACTCGTCACAAATGAACACGGTCGGGCCCGCGATGAGCTTCCGGACGTCGTTCTGATCTTTGTTGCAGAACGAACACCGCAGCACTTCGTTCTCGCCGGTCTTCTTTACCATTGTGCGGTACCCTGACGGTCACTCCGTATGACGCCGGCCGCCGCTGCAAGGTGCCCACCCCGTGCTGACGGGGAAATGGCACCGTCCTCGTTTTCGGACGACCGTGTCGGCCGTGACCAGAAGCATCGAGGCCGAAACGAGGACGGTCCCCGTTTCCCCGTCGACCTCACGCACGCTTCAGGATCACGTCATCAATAATACCGTATTCCTTGGCCTGGTCCGCGCTCATGATGAAATCGCGCTCGGTGTCGTCTTGGATGCGCTTGAGCGGCTGCTCCGTGTGGGTGGACAGAATCTGGTTCAATCGGTCGCGCGTCCGCAGGAGCTCTCGCGCGTGAATGTCGATGTCGGTGGCTTGGCCCCCCAGCCCCGTGAGCCAGGGCTGGTGGATGAGAATCCGAGCGTTCGGCAACGAATAGCGCTTGTTCTTCGCGCCTGCCGCCAACAGCACCGCGGCGACAGAGGCGGCCTGCCCGATACAGTACGTGTGCACATCCGGCTTGATGAACTGTATCGTGTCATAGATCGCCATCCCTGACGTCACCGAGCCACCAGGGCTGTTGATGTACAACAAGATGTCTCGATCCGGATCTTCCGCCTCGAGGAAGAGCATCTGCGCCACGACCAGGTTCGCGATCTGGTCATCGATCGGTGTCCCGATGAAGATAATGCTGTCCTTCAGCAGGCGCGAGTAAATGTCGTAGGCTCGTTCTCCCCGGCTGGTTTGCTCCACCACCATAGGGATGAGCTGCATCCGCGTCTCCGGCATATCTGCTTGGCCGCTGCAAGGGGCGGCGGCGTCTGCCGCAAGGCCCGCCGCCCGCTCCGGCGGACGAACCACGGCGACGACACGCGCCTTAGGTCCATTGGAATTGGGAAAAATCGGCAGGAAAGCGAGTGATCACGCGTCAACGATTGTAGCACGCGCCATCGCCAAGTCAATCGCCTTGTCCCGCCGAATGCCTACGGCCAACCGCTCCACGTCTCCCTCGTGTTCGAGGTGACGCCGCACCCGGTCCACCTCCAGACCGGCCTGTCTCGCGACGCGATCGATCTCGGCATCGATCTCGCTTGCCTCCGCCGTGAGCGCCTCGCGCCGCGCGATGGCATCCACCACGAGCACCGCTTTCACACTCTCGGCAGCCCCCTCACGCTGCTCGTCTCGAAAGGCGTCCCAATCGATGCCCGCCTGTGTCGGGTCGATCCGCTGCTCCTTCAGGCGCCTGACGAACTCCTCGGCGCGGCGACCGAGCTCTCGCTCGACCAAGACCTCCGGGACGTCGAAGCTGACGCGCGCCGCCAGCTGCCGCAGCAGCTCCTGGCGCATCGCGCGGCTCCGCTCCAACTCGGCGTGTCGCGTCAGGTCCTCCCGGACGCGCGCGCGCAGGGCGTCCAAGGAGTCGAACTCCCCGAGATCCTTCGCGAACTCATTATCTAGCGTCGGTAAGATCCGGCGCCTCAGTGCCTTCACGGTAATGGAATACTCCATCTCCGCACCACGAAGCTCCTCGACCTCGTCGTCTGGCGGGAACTGGAGGGTGAAGGTCTTCGCGTCGCCCGCCTTCACGCCCAGCAGCGCCTCGTCGAAGCCGCGGGGATTGGCCGCGGACCCAATCTCGGCGGAGGCGTCCTCGAGCTGCGCCGGCGCCTCCGACTCTTCCGGCGTCAGGCGGCGGCGGGAGACGTCCATGATCACCGTGTCGCCATGCTGTGCGTCGCGATCCTCGATCGGCTCGAAGCGCGCGGCACGCTCGCGGAGGCGCGAGAGCGCCTTGTCGACCTCGTCCTCATCTGTGGTGATCGGCGGTCGGCGCAGCGTGATCGCCGCGTAATCGCCGGGGTCAATCGGTGGCACGGTCTCAATCGCCGCGCTGAAGGTGAGCGGCTGACCTTCCTCGATGGACAGTTGACTCACGCGCGGTGTGTCGACCGGTTCGACCTCGCGCTCGCGGAGCGCCTCGTCTACCGCCCGTGACACCAGTCTCTCGGCGACGTCGCTCAGAATCTGCTGCTTGTAGCGCCGGCGGATCACCGAGAGCGGCGCCCTCCCGGGCCGGAAGCCAGGCAGTCGCGCCGAGCGCGCATACTCACCGGCGACCCGTGTGATCTCCGTCTCGACCACCGTCGACGGCACTTCCACGTCCAACGTCTTCTCCGTCTCGGAGATGTCGATGAGGTCGACTTTCATAGATTCGATGATAGCTGGAAGTGTCCGCCTCCGCCGCTTCGGCGAGACAGCCTTCGCGATAAATAGCTGGCTTGCCTAGCCGTAGCTCGCCGAAGGCGAGCGAAGGCTGGTGCGAAAGGGGGGACTCGAACCCCCACAGCCTTGCGGCTACCGGATCCTAAATCCGGCGCGTCTGCCAATTCCGCCACTTTCGCCCGTTGGAGTTGAGATCCTCAACATAGGTAGGGCCGCCTCGCCGAGGCGGCCGTGACGGCGCGGGAGGCTGACGCGCCCTACCGTCGCTAGCCCAAGCGCGAAGGCTAGTCGATGAGCTCGACGTGGAGACTTCACTCGCGCTGAGCGCGGCAGCCCAAGGTAACCTGAGCGTACCACGGCGCACTGGAAAAAGGAATCGCGTGCCGGTTCCTTCTTCCTGTTGCCCGAACGTCACCCACGAGCCGTCTGGCTCAGGTTGTGCTTGTCCGCCTCCGCCGCTTCGCGGCTACGGCGAGACAGCCTTCGCCATAAGGGTGGCGTGCGTCATATCTACACGCTTTCGCCCTCGCTGTATGAGGATTTGACGCACATTCCTCATATACAGGGTGAAGCAACTGTTTCCATCTATCTGTGGGCTGGCGAAATAGCCCCCATGCCCCCACCCCGATGATTGGTCCGGCTTTTGCGTCTTACTTCGGCCGACGCTGACTCGGCCACGCGCGACGCGGGCCGGAAGAACGCCCTTCGGGGCATCACTAACCTGAGCCTCGTCAACGTAAGGTTTTCAAGGCTTGGGCCTTTAAAGGAGCACGACGCTATGAAGCGTATCTTCGTTGGCACGTGTATCCTGGCTGCGTGCGCGTTCGCGGTGGCGGCTGGGACGACCCAGTCGGCTGGCGCCGCCACGCAGAGCCAGGGGGTTCTCCAGGAACCTACGGAGCCGCCGCAACAGCCAGAACCGCCACCAACAGAGCCGGCACCGCCGACCGATCCGGCCCCGGCAGAGCCCACGGAGCCCTCACCCACGGAGCCGTCGCCGGCCGAGCCGGGAGCACCGATGGGCGAGGAGGTCAGCCTCCAGGGTTGTCTGCAGGAGGGCGATGAAGCGGGCACCTTCAAGCTCACCGACGCGAAGCCGGCCGAGGACGCTGGTGCGCCCGCCGACGCGGGTGCCGGTGCGCCGGAGATTCCTGCCGGTGACATCACGGTGAAGGCCGCGGCGGGTGTCGACCTGTCAGAGCATGTCGGTCACACGATCACTGTGAGCGGCGGCTGGGCAGAGGGACTCGAGCCAGGCGCGCCATCGGGCGTTGCCGAGGCCGGTGCCACCGGTGGTGGCAAGGCTCTCGAGGCTCAGTCTGTCGAGATGGTTTCTGCATCCTGTGAGGGCGGTTTCTAAAGACCGTCCAGACACTATCGAAACGCAGGCGCCACGAGGCAGTCACGCCTCGTGGCGCTTTTTTTTGAAGCATGTTCACTGTGCGAGAGCCTTGACCTGAAGATACTCTTCCAGCCCAAAGCGCCCCATCTCGCGGCCAATGCCAGATTGCTTGTACCCGCCGAACGGTGCGAGCGGGTTGTACCGGCCGCCGTTGATATCCACCTGCCCAGCGCGAATCCGCCTCGCGACGCGCAGCGCACGCGCGGGATCCGCTGACCACACCGCCCCAGCCAGGCCGTACCTCGTCTCGTTGGCAATCGCTACCGCTTCCTCTTCGTTGTCGTAGGGCATCACGGCAAGTACCGGCCCGAAAATCTCCTCCTGTGCAATCGTCATCGCCGATCGAACGTCGCTGAAGACGGTGGGCTCGACGTAGTGACCCTTCGTGAACGCTGGCGGTCGTCGACCACCAGCGACGAGTCGTGCCCCGTCCTGACGAGCCGCAGTCAGATAGTGCTCCACACGGTCTCGCTGTGCCGCGGAGATGAGCGGACCTAGACGCGTGGCGGGATCGAGCGGGTCGCCGAGCGGCAGCGTGCCGAGGGTCGCGGACGCAACCTCTTCCACCTCATGGAGGCGCGCCCGCGGTACGACGAGCCGCGTCCAGGCGTTACACGTCTGCCCAGAGTTCAGCATCGCGTGCTTCACGCACATCGCCACCGCCTCCTCGAGCGGGCCATCCTCGAGCAGCACGCACGCAGATTTTCCCCCGAGCTCGAGCGTCACCTTGCAAATTCGCTCTCCAGCGAGCACCGCGACGCGCCGGCCTGCGGCCACCGAGCCCGTGAAGCTGACCATCGCGACCGCCGGATGCGTGACGATGGCTTCGCCCACCGAGGGCCCGGCGCCGTGGACGATATTGATCACGCCTGGCGGAAGCTCGATGTCATGGCACGCTTCCGCGAGCAGGCAGGCGTTGAGCGGCGCCACCTCGCTTGGCTTGAGCACAATCGTGCAGCCAGCGGCGAGCGCCGGTCCAATCTTCGCGGCGATCTGGTGGAGCGGGTAGTTCCACGGTGTGATCGCCCCTACCACGCCGACTGGCTCCCGGACGATCAATGAGTTACCGATCTGCTCCTCGAAGGGGAACGTGTCGAGCAGATCAACGTACGAGCGGAGGATCGTGACGGGTGACGCAGCTTGAATGCTCGTGGCGACCCGGATCGGCGTGCCGACCTCCTGGGCGATGACCTTGGCAATGGCGTTTCGCCCTGCTTCCAGGCGCCCGGCAAGTCGTCCGAGCCACTGGGCACGTTCGGCCGCGGTCGTCTGACCCCAGGGCCCCTCGAAGGCGGCGCGCGCCGCGGCAGCGGCGCGATCGACATCTTCGGGGATGCCGGCGGGAACGGCGCCAATGGTCTCTTCGGTCGACGGCGACTGCACGAGGATGCGATCAGTGCCTGCTGGCGTCTGCCAGCGGCCGCCGATGTAGAACTGGGTGTACTCCACGGCTCGAATCCCTACGTTCTGACGCCGCAGACAATAAGTATAGGAGCGACAGGATTGTCCTAATATCTCCTAATCTCGACATTGCGGTCCAGTTATGAAAGAATCGCGCGTTTGTATGCCGGCGCCTGTGGGTCATCCATACTCTTCCGGTCCCGCGATGATCGCCGTGCCGCCGCTGACCGGAACCCTTGAGAACCCGAAAGTTGACGCACTTGAGTCACGTTTCGGGGCTGGCAAGTGAGCGTCGCCCCTCGACCCCGCTCGGGGCGCCTCGGAGCGAAGTCGAAGGGCGCGGGGCGCGGCCGCAGGTCGCGGCCCGCTAGAACCCACGATTCCACTGACAGGAAGGACAGGTATGAGCTCGTGTAGGTTCGGAGCTTGGAGCGCGATCGTGTGGCTAGTGACACTGACGGGCTTTTCGAGCCCGGTTTGGGCGCAGACCGCGGCCGAGGCGGCGCACCGTCCCGGCGGAGAAGCCAGCCTCGTCCTGCCCGATGTCTCGCAGGTCGGTTTCATCGGGACCGACGGCCATGCCTTGCTCATGATCGGGCTCGGCGTGTGCCTGCTCGGGATGCTGTTCGGCCTCGTCACCTATGTACAGCTCAAGAACCTGCCGGTGCACGAGTCGATGCGCGAGATGTCCGAGCTGATCTACGAGACGTGCAAGACCTATCTCGTCCAGCAGGGCAAGTTCCTGTTGATCCTCGAAGCCTTCATCGGCGTCATCATCGTGCTCTACTTCGGCGTGCTGCTGCAGTTCGAGCTGATACGGGTCGCCATCATCTTGCTCTTCAGCCTCGTCGGCATCGCGGGCAGCTACGGCGTCGCCTGGTTCGGCATTCGCGTGAACACGTTTGCCAACTCGCGCACGGCATTCGCCAGCCTGGCTGCCAAGCCGTATCCGCTGCACGCCATCCCACTCAAGTCCGGCATGAGCATCGGGATGTTGCTCATCAGCGTCGAGCTGATCATCATGCTCTTCATTCTGCTGTTCGTCCCAGGCGACTACGCGGGGCCATGCTTCATCGGGTTCGCCATCGGCGAGTCGCTCGGTGCGGCGGCGCTGCGCATTGCCGGCGGCATCTTCACCAAGATTGCCGACATTGGCTCGGACCTGATGAAGATCGTCTTCCACATCAAGGAGGACGATGCGCGGAATCCGGGTGTGATCGCGGACTGCACTGGGGACAACGCGGGCGACTCGGTAGGGCCAACCGCCGACGGCTTCGAGACCTATGGGGTGACCGGCGTCGCGCTCATCACCTTCATCCTGCTCGCCGTGGGCGATCCGGTCGTGCAGGTGCAGCTGCTCGTGTGGCTCTTCGTGATGCGCATCATGATGATCGTGGCGAGCGGCGGCGCGTATCTGGTGAACAGCACCCTCACGCGCAATCGCTACCGCGACGCCACGGAGATGAACTTCGAGACGCCGCTCACCTCGCTCGTCTGGGTGACCTCGATCGTCTCGATCGTGCTCACCTTTGGTGTCTCGTCCCTCATCATCCCGAGCCTTGGCGGCGACCAGACGCTCTGGTGGAAGCTCTCGGCGATCATCTCATGCGGCACGCTGGCAGGTGCGGTCATCCCTGAGCTCGTGAAGGTGTTCACCTCGACCGAGTCCCGTCACGTGAAAGAGATCGTGACGTCGTCACAGGAAGGTGGGGCGTCGCTCAACATCCTCTCCGGTCTCGTCGCCGGCAACTTCTCCGGCTACTGGCTCGGCATGAGCATCGTCGGCTTGATGAGCGTCTCGTACGTCTTCAGCGCGGGTCTCGAGGCGATCATGCTCGCGGCGCCGGTGTTTGCGTTCGGCCTCGTCGCGTTCGGCTTCCTTGGTATGGGCCCGGTCACGATTGCCGTCGACTCGTACGGCCCGGTGACCGACAACGCACAGTCGATTTATGAGCTGTCGCTCATCGAGCAGGCGCCTGATGCCAACGAGGCTGTGAAGCGCGTGTACGGCGTCGACGTGAACTTCGAGCGCGCCAAGCATCTCCTCGAATTGAACGATGGTGCGGGCAATACCTTCAAAGCCACGGCGAAGCCGGTGCTCATCGGCACGGCCGTGGTCGGCGCGACGACGATGATCTTCTCGATCATCATGGCGCTCACGGCGGGTCTGACCGAGGATGTGGAGAAGCTGTCGCTGCTGCACGCACCGTTCATGCTGGGGCTGGTCACGGGCGGCGCGATGATCTACTGGTTCACGGGCGCGTCGACGCAAGCGGTGACCACCGGCGCGTATCGCGCGGTGGAGTTCATCAAGCGCAATATTCGCCTCGAGGGAACAACCCGTGCGTCGGTGGCCGACAGCAAGAAGGTGGTGGAGATCTGCACGAAGTACGCGCAGGCGGGAATGTTCAACATCTTCTTGGCCATCTTCTTCGGGACACTGGCGTTCGCGTTCGTCGAGCCGTTCTTCTTCATCGGCTACTTGGTCTCCATTGCCATCCTCGGCCTGTACCAGGCGATCTTCATGGCGAACGCCGGCGGAGCGTGGGACAACGCCAAGAAGGTGGTCGAGGTCGAGCTGCAGCAGAAGGGCACCGCTCTGCATGAGGCAACCGTGGTTGGGGACACCGTCGGCGATCCGTTCAAAGACACCTCGTCGGTGGCGATGAACCCGGTCATCAAGTTCACCACGCTGTTCGGTCTGCTCGCGGTGGAGCTTGCCGTGACGCTCACGGCTGATGCAGGGGTGGAGATCAGCCGGCTGTTGGCAGCGGTCTTCTTCCTCGTTTCTGTGTTCTTTGTCTGGCGCTCGTTCTACGGGATGCGGATCGGCGCGCAGATGGAGGCGTCGACCACACCTGCCGAAGCGCCGTCACATACTCAGTAAGATGTGGAATCGACGACGGTTTCTGGAGATCTTCTCGGCAGTCCCGCTGGTTGGGGTCCCCATCCGGGCGCGCTGGTCACAGACCGGATCCGCGCGTGATCGAGGCGCGGGGCGCGATTATTTCAATGAGCTGGGCGTGCGCCCATTCATCAACGCGGCTGGGACCTTCACGGCCATGACGGCGTCGCTCATGCCGCCCGAGGTGATGGATGCGATCAACTACGCATCCGAGCACTTCGTGATGTTGGATGAGCTCCACGACCGCGTGGGTGAGCGGCTTGCCGCGCTCCTCGGCTGCGAAGCTGCCATGGTGACGGCGGGCGCAGCCTCGGCGCTGACCTTGGGGACCGCCGCGGTCCTGACCGGTGACGATGAGCAGAAGATCGTCGATCTCCCGAACCTGGTCGGCATGAAGACGGAGGTCGTGATTCAGAAGAGCCACCGTTTCGGCTATGAGCATGCCGTGAGGAACTGCGGCGTGCGGTTTGTGGAGGTCGAGACGCGGGAGGAGCTCGAGCGGGCGATCACAGACGAGACCGCCATGATGCTCTTCTTCAATGACCGGAACAACGCAGGGCAGATTCGAGACGAAGAGTTCGTCCAACTGGGGAAGCAGCACGGCATTCCGACCTTCAACGACGCCGCTGCTGACGTACCACCCGTCGATGCGCTGCGGAAGTACACCACGATGGGCTTCGACCTCGTGACGTTCTCGGGAGGGAAGGGCCTCCGGGGACCCCAGAGCGCTGGCCTGTTGCTCGGTCGTCGGGATCTCATCGCAGCGGCACGACTGAACGCGCCACCGCATGGCAACGCCATCGGCCGCGGGATGAAGATCAACAAGGAAGAAATGCTCGGCATGCTGGTGGCGGTGGAGCGCTACCTGGGCAAGGATCATGACAAGGAGCGAGCTGAGCTCGAACGACGAGCCGAGACGATCCGGAGAAGTGCGGCTGCCGTGCCCGGCGTGGACGCGGAGATCTATGTGCCCGAGATCGCGAACCACGTGCCCCACGTTCGAATCTCCTGGGACTTTCGAGAAAAGGCAATGACGCCGCAAGAAGCCGAAGCCGCCTTGCGGGACGGAGAGCCGTCGATTCGCGTGCGGTCGGAGGAAGAGGCGCTCGTGGTCGGTGTCTGGATGATGCGGCCCGGCGAGGAGAACGTCGTGGCTTTGCGCCTGCGTCAGGTGCTGGCGTGAGATCCGCTATCGGAGCGCGCTCATTCACCAGATGTACGTAGCGCGCGGCTCGTCCGCCGAAGCGCAAAACGCGAAGGCGGAAAGGCCCCTCGCTACAGATCCCGTCGTGGCCTTCTCAGTCGTCTTCGCAAACGGCGCAGCGTTGGCACAGACAGAGGTTCTTGACATGGGCCGTCGCGATCGCCGCTGCCCCCACGACGACCAACGAGAGCTCCAGCGACGCCGATACGTGTTCGAGCACTCGTGCGACGCTCATGACGAGCAGGCCCGCCAGGAAGATCAGCAGCGGCAACAGGCGTCGATGTCGGTGCTGGAACGCCGGCCAGAGGCTCCAAACGCCGATAACCCCGGCCAGCATCAGCAACGCCAGCTCGACACCGTCGGTGAGCAGCATGTCGAGGCCAATCGCCGATAGCAGACCCGCGCCGAGGGGCAACAGCCCGCAATGCACCGCACATAGCAGTGCGGTCGCAATCCCAGCCCGATCGCGCACGGACACGCTGCTCGATGGGTGATAGAAGAAGGCAGATCTCTGCATACACCGCGTCGCTCCTTCACAGGCTGCGAAATGCGTGCGCGGACGTCTCGCGAAAGTCAATGAGTGGACGTTACCCGCCGTTGAGCAGCGCCCGCCGCACGCCAGCGACACGAGACTGCTCGGTGAAGCGCATCGCCGGGCCGCGTGCAGTCTTGACTCGGACCTCAGACCGTTGTCGACTGCGCGTAAGATATGTAGCGGATTCGCGGTAGGGCCGCCTCGCCGAGGCGGCCGTTTCCGCAGCGTTCCGGCAGAGCACACAGAGGAGCATCGTGACTCGAGCGAGCAAGAGGGGCGGCGTCGGACAGGACGTTGAGCCAGGTATTGAGGTTGCCGGAGCCCTGCCGGTAGCACCCGTAGCCCCTGTCGATGAGATTCGTGCGCTGTTTCCTGCGCTCGGGCGCCAGCACAACGGCCTTCCGGTTGCCTATCTGGATGGTCCGGGCGGCACGCAGGTGCCGCAGCGCGTCGTCGATACGATGGTGGCGTACCTCGTCGATCACAACGCGAACTCGCATTGGTGCTACCCGACGAGTGAAGAGACGGACGCCATGCTCGCCGATGCGCGGGCGACGCTCGCGACGTTTCTCAACGCGTCGCCGAAGGAGATTGCGTTCGGCGCCAACATGACGACGCTGACGTTGCACTTGGGGCGCGCGCTGGCGCGCAAGTGGACGCCGGGGGATGAGATCATCGTCACCGAGCTCGATCACCACGCGAATATCGATCCCTGGCGGGCGGTCGCGCGCGAGCGCGACCTGATAGTCAGGATGGTTCGTCTCGATGCGCAGCGTGGCGAGCTCGATTGGGACGACCTCACCCGCGCGATCACTGCCCGCACGCGGCTCGTGGCCATTGGGGCGGCGGCGAACGCCGTAGGTACCGTGAATGATGTGGCGCGTGTAGGCGCCGTTGCGCACGAACGTGGCGCGCTGCTGTTCGCCGACGCCGTTCACTACGCGCCGCACGCGCTCGTCGATGTTCAGGCACTCAACTGCGATTTCCTCGCGTGCTCGGCGTACAAGTTCTACGGGCCACACGTCGGCGTGCTGTGGGGGAAGCGCGTCCATCTCGAATCGCTCGACCTGCCGAAGCTGGAGCCGGCGCCGTCGCGGCCGCCGGACTCGCTCGAGACCGGCACTCAAAACCACGAAGGCATTGCCGGCGCTGCCGAAGCGGTGCGATTTCTGGCCTCGCTCGCGCCCGACGCGGCCGACCTCCGGCAAGGACTTCACGCCACGTATCGATCCCTCCATGAGCGAGGCATGGCACAGGTGACGCGTCTCTGGGAAGGGCTCGCGGCCTTTCCGGGCGTCCAGCTTTATGGCCCACCGCCCGACCGCCCGCGGACGCCGACGATCGCGTTTGCGCTCGACGGACGCCACTCGCGTGACGTGGCGCGTCTGCTCGCGGACCGCGCGCTCTTCGTCTCGCATGGCGACTTCTACGCCAAGAGGCTCGTCGATCGCCTCGGTCTTGCGGAGCGCGGCCTGGTCCGCGTTGGCTGCGTCGGCTATACGACGATGGATGAAGTGGAGCGCGTGATCGACGCTGTGCGCGACATCGTTGGCTGACAGCGTCGCTGAAGGGGGCGCCCTACGGCTGGGCGCGAGGGTGGCGGTAGGGCGCGGCTTCAGCCGCGCCCTCCAGGATCTGCAGGACGACCTCCCTCGGACGACGGGGTGCTTAACGGAGATGGGGTGGCCGGTCGCCGGGAGCCGGACGCGCACGTGGGCGCCCGGGCAGCGCGCCTACGTCCCGATGCACGCTTCCGCGGTAACGTCCCCGCCTGTGGCCACGCCCACCGGACGATCCCGCAGGACGTCGAGCGCCCAGCCCAGGCAGCGGCGATCGCGGGCGGCCAGCGCCCGGCGAATCGCCGGCGGAATCGTCCGCGTCTTCCGGCCGACATCGAGCACCGTCCCGTCCGGCGCATGCCGCATCACCACGGTCGACGCGTCGCAGGCGATTCGCCGCGACGTTCCCGCGGAAGCGTACGCGCCCTCATCGTTTTCCAGGACTGACTGCCCCGTGTCGCGCTCGGCCGCATCCCCGGTGGCCGGTCGGGTGCCTTCCGTCAACGTGTCCTCGTCGACGTGAATCACGACCTGATAGCGATCGCCCGCCGTCCCGCGATCCAGGTCGCTGGCCAGCGCGCTCTCGGCGAGGAGTCCGAGGGCGTCGGCGCGGCGTTGCGCCGCCGTAACCTCCGCCGCACCATCGTCGCGCGGCACGGCCGCCTCTTCCCGGAACAACCGATCGGCCGCGGCCTCGAGCGCCCGCTGCACCACCGCGCCGAGCTCCGGCGGGAGCCGCCCGCGGATCACCAGCATCCCGTCCTCATCCACCCAGGTGTGGAGATGCCGCTGCTGGTGTCGCCGCGCGGTGTCTCGGGCCTCAGCCTGCCGATCGACGCGGCGCCAGGCGCGGACCAGCCGCTCGATGTGTGCCGCGGTGCCGCCCCGCGCCGCATCCACGAGCCGCGCCTCGTTCGCGGGCGTCGCGACGCGCGAGATCGCGCGGACTTTCGAATAGGAGATCTCGCCGCGATTCATGGCGGCGCTCGTCAGGGGCAGCGTCGCCAGCGCGCGCGCCACGCGCACCTTCTCGCGGGCGGCCC
>WHTT01000108.1 GCA_009377605.1 Luteitalea sp. | reverse complement strand
GGGAGGGTGGCGCCCTGGCCCTGCCACAGCACCGTCCCGGTGCGACTCTGGCCGCTATATGATCGATTGCCGAGCAGCTTGATCGTCTCCGTGATTTGGCAGGGACCGTCGAACACGATGGCATCGCCCGGCTGACTCGCCGCAATCACCGCGTTGATCATCGCCGCGTCCGAAGGCTCATTCGTACAGCGCACGACGGTCGCTGCCTCCACCTGTGTCTGCTCCCCAGGCGCGTCACCGCCTTGCCCGACCACCGTCTGGCCGACAGCCAGGCCGCCGAGACCAGACGCCAACAACACCCCGACGAAGCCGTGGAACCGTGACATCGGATCCTCCTTGGATATCTCCCAGGGCCGGACTCGTGAGAGATGACGCCAGTTTCCCTACGTCCGGCCTTGGGGTCTGTCTTAGAAGTACAGCTTCAGGCCGAGCTGGAACCGCCTGTTGCTGAAACGCGACGTGATCCGCCCGAAGTTCCCGCTGCTGAAGGTCGTGTTCGGATTGCTCAGAATTGGATGGTTGAAGATATTGAACGCCTCGATGCGGAACTGGGCGCGCGCGTCCCTGAACAAGCGGAAGCTCTTCAGCAGCGCCATGTCGGCCGTCCACTGCGACGGTCCAACCAACGCGTTCCGGCCAAGCGTGCCGAACGTGTTGTGGTCGGTCCCGCCACCGGGCCGGAAGAACGGCGGCCTGTCCTCACCCTGGGCCGTCCAAGCGAACCACTGGATGTCGCCGTCGTCCAGATCGGCTTTCGGGTATTCGATAGAGCCGATCAGGTCGGGACGATCGCCTCCCTGGCCGTCGACGTTCCAGTCCGTGCCGAGCGTCAGGTTGAGCGGTTGGCCCGAACGCGCGCTGATGAGCCCCGAAAGCTGCCAGTCTCCCAGGATGCGATGGGCCAGGCTCGTTCCCTCGCGAAGGAACGGGATGTCGTACACGTAGTAGACGGCCAGCGTGTGCCGTCGCTGGTTCGGCCCCTTCTCGCCGAGCGGATCGAGCGGATTGGCGCCCTGGATATCCGGCGACGTGGGGTCGCCCGATTGCGTGTCGAAGCCCTTGGCCAGCGTGTAATGCACGCGCACGTTGAGCCCGCCTCGCCTGATGCGACTCGAGACCTGCAACGCGTCGTACCAGCTCTTCGCGATCGGCGTCACGATCGCAATCCGCTGATATCCCTCAAAGGGCCGCCGTGATTGGAGATTCTCGGCGCTGTCGTTCGCACCCTCCTCGAACCGGGCGAAGTTGAGGTCCAGGTTCTGCGGCAGCTTGTTCGTGCGATTCCCGACATAGCCGACTTCGAGCGTCACCCCCTCGGTCATCTCACGCTCGACCGACAGATTCCACTGCCAGGCATACGGCGTCTCGAACGGCTCCGCGAATCCGATCGCACTGACCAGATCAGGCCACTCGAAGTTGAGGATGTCGCTGTTGTCGAGGGGGACGGGAGTGCTGTCGAAGGTGGGAAACGCGCTCGTGAGCCACGGATCGCGGAGCTGTCCATCATTGGCAATCACGGCGGGACGGAAGGGCGCGCTCTCGGCGGGCCACAGCTTGGGATTGAAGTTCGAATAGGAGTAGTAGAGACCGACGCCGCCGCGCACCGCCGTTCGCCCGTCTCCGAAGACGTCGTAGGCCACGTTCACCCGCGGCGCGATGTTGTCGAAATCGGTCTCGAAGAAGCCGTCCGGCACACCAGAGTCGCCCGGAAACGCCAGGTTCACCGGCGCCTGCGGGAACACGGTCGAACGGTTGCCTTCGATGAACGCCACCGTCTTGTCGTTCTTCTCGCTTGCGGCAGTGAAGAAGTCGTAGCGAAGCCCGGGAAAGATCGTCAGCTTCGGCGTGACCTGCCACTGGTCTTGGATGAACGACGAGTACAACCAGTTGTGCAGGTCGTAGTCGAGAAAGCCCCGCGCCTCCACGTCGCCCGCATAACGGCCCATGAGAAAGTCGGCCCACGCAAACGCAAAGCGATTCTCCGACGGGACGTCAGATGCGAAGCCAGAAGGGCTCGCCGAGAACCGGCCGTCGAAGGTAAATTGGGTTCCCGGATTGTCGTCGAGCTGTCTGATGCGGTCGCGCTGGAGCTCCACGCCCGCCTTGATGTTGTGGCTGCCCTTGAGCCAGGTCAGCGTGCTGCCGAACCGGAAGTTCTGCTGCTCGAAGAGGCTCAGCCACCCGCCAAACGTGCGCGGACCATCGTCAATGTCGACCTGCGGCAGGTACTTCCTCGCACCCTCCTGACTGATGGGAAAGTTCTCTGCGCCGAAGTCAGACAGGTCACGCCCCACACCGTCGTTGGTACGGTCAGCGGTTTGAAACGCGAAGTTGAACCGATTCTCGACGACCAGGTTCGACGTCGCCACCCACGTGTGCTTGACGCTGGAGGTGGTCTGCCCCACATCGT
This sequence comes from Luteitalea sp., assembly GCA_009377605.1. Classification (NCBI taxonomy): domain Bacteria; kingdom Pseudomonadati; phylum Acidobacteriota; class Vicinamibacteria; order Vicinamibacterales; family Vicinamibacteraceae; genus Luteitalea; species Luteitalea sp. Next base: position 16,037 of record WHTT01000108.1, on the reverse strand, counting down.
TCACGCGATTGAGCCAGCCGGGCACCGTGTTCAGGCCGTTGTCTGAATCCGGAAACTGCTCGTCGCCCCACACCCGCAGGAGGTTGAACTGCAGCCTGTGGTGATCGGTGAGGCTGTGGTCCAGGCGCAGCAGGGCCTCGTGGTTCTCTACCGGCTGGGTAAACCGCCAGAAGATCGCGTCGTTGAACGTCTCGACCGTGGAGAGCTCCTGTGCGATGTTCAACGCGACCGGGTCGAGTAATTCAGGAGGGATCTGGTTTCCTGTGAGTGGCGCTCCGGTCTCTGGATTGAAGAGCGTGACGGGGATGGCGCTGAAGTCTCCCGCCATCATGGCCGCCGTGGGGAAGCGAACGTCGTTCTGGCTTGACTCTGACTCGTTGCGAAAGCGCGTGAACGAGCCGAAGAAGAACGTTCGGTCCCGAACGATCGGGCCGCCGAGCGTGCCCGAGAGGTTCGTCAGTGCGTCCTCGGCTTTCGGCTCGCCCGCCTGGTTGTTGCCCCAGGTGTTCGCGTTCAAGCGCTTGTCGCGGAAGAAGTAGGCGGCGGTGCCGTCGAAGCGGTTGGTGCCTGACTTGGTGATCACGTTGAAGCTGCCGCCAGGTTGCTTGCCGAATTCCGCAGGGGTGTTGGACGTGGCGATCTGGATCTCCTGGACGGCGTCGGGGTTTGGGAACTGAGCCGCACTGTTGCGGAACGACAACGTGTTGTCGGCGCCATCCAAATAGAAGGTGTTCCGGCCCTGCCGATTGCCGTTCACCTCCGCGTAGGAGCCCTGGATGTTCAACACTTGCCCGGTGTCGCCCGAGGTCTCGGAGAACGACATGTCGACGCCCGGCGCCAAGGCGCCAAATGCGAGCACGTTGCGATCCAAGTTGGGAAGGTCTTGCACGAGCTCCGTCTCCACATTCGTGCTGACCTGCCCCGACACCGTGTTCACAGGTGCGACAGGGGCTACGACCACCGCTTCTTCCTGGATCTCCCCTATCTTCATTCGCACCGTGACGACGGTGCTGCGGTTCAGCTCGACGAGCACGTCGGCCACTTGCGCATCCTGGAACCCTTCCGCCTCGGCTCTGAGGACATAGGGACCCGGTGGCACGAAGTTGAACACAAAACCGCCTTGTCCGCCCGTGGTTTGACGGAGCGTCGCGTTGGTTGCCTGGTTGACGAGCTCCAGATCAGCACCCGGCAGGACGCCACCCTGTTCATCGACCACGGTCCCCTGCACCGTGCCGCTCGTCTGTGCGAACACGGCAGCGGCACTCAACAACACGACGACCACCGTCGGCAGGCCGTGTGCGGCGACGCGACGCACACACGTCAAAGGCCGTCTATGGACCTCCGGCTCCCGCAAAGCCTTGACCGATCTCATGTCCCCCTCCATTCGTGGCAAAGACCGGAGCTCGACACCCCAGTGGCAAACGACATGGCACAAGAACCATCACGCCAGAAAGGTTCTCTGAGCTTCAATGCTGTGGCTGCCAGTCTACCCAAATTCTAATCGATTAGATCAAGAACCTTTGCTATACTCACGACATCGAACGGATCCTTCCGGACGTCCACGTCCGTTGGTGCTGACATGTCGAAGGTCCTGCGGCCGATCGACGTGAGCGCGCTCCTCGTCTTCTGGCTGATCGCGGGTGGTGCGCCCGACGCGCAAACGCCGAAGCTGTCGGAGCTGGCGGCACGTGCCCACGCCGCGATGGCCGAGGAGCGCTTCGACGCGGCGGCCCGGTTGTACGCCACACTGGCCGAGGCACGGCCCCGGGAGGCCTGGCTGCACATGAACCTCGGCACGGCGTACGCGATGGCGGGGCGTCCCCAACAGGCACGGGCGCCGCTCGAACGCGCCATCGAGCTCGATCCATCACTGCTCGGCGCACAGCTCTTTCTCGGGATGGTGTACCTCGATCTCGGCCAGCCGAAGCGCGCCGTCGATCCGCTACGAACGGTACTTGCGGTAGAGGCGTCGAATGTCATGGCACGACAGGCGTTGGGCGAGGCGCTCGTCGAGTTGCGCCGATACGAAGAGGCGGCGACGGAGCTCGCGCAGGTGACACGAGCCCTGCCGGAATCGGCGCACGCCTGGGCGGCCCTCGGGCGGAGCTATGACGGCGCGGCACAGCAAGCCGCACAGCAAGCCTCTGCCGCGTTGCGCACGGGCGGCGCGCAGGGTGCAGCAACCACGCGGACCGACACGGACCGCGAGAGGTCCCACCAGCGGGCGGTGGCGTTCAGTCACCTCGCAGACGAGGCTTTCAGACGACTCGAGGAGCTACCGGCCTCCGTGGAGCTCCATGTCGTCAAAGCGGAGCTCTATCGCGCGCGGGGAGGGCCGCGGGACGCGGTACGCGAGCTTCGCGCAGCGGCCAAGCTCGCGCCCAACGATCCCGCGATCGCACGCGATCTCGCGGCGGCGCTGTATCTTGCGCGGAATTACGACGAGGCGCGGCCGATCGTCGAGCGGTTGCTCAAGGCAGATCCCAACGATCCCAACCGGCCGGATCTGCAGATCCTGTACGGCCGCATCCTGCTCGACACACAACAGGTCGACGAAGCGCTTACGTACCTGGAAGCCGCGATCCGCGCGGCGCCCGCCAACGCGGAAGGACAGGCCGCGCTCGGCCGAGCGCTCATGCTGAAAGGGGACGCGAGGGCCGCCGTGCCGCACTTGAAGGCCGCGCTCGTGGCCGACGAGGACGGCAGCCTCCACTATCAGCTTGCGCAGGCGTATCGACAGACCGGTCAGCCGGCACTCGCGCGATCAACCCTCGAAACATACAAGAAGCTCCAGGCGCAGGCTCGCAGGGGCATCCGGTAGGGCGCGCCTGAGCGAGCGAAGCAAGTCGACCGCTGCTGCGAGAGCAGGCCCAGCGCTGAATGGAACGGCGGCCAGTCTCTAGACTCTAATCGATTAGATCGAGCGCTTTTGCGATATGCTTCCCGCCGTGTACACCGTCTTCTACCTGAACCCCGGCGCGACACCCGAGGTCTGCGCCATCGTCGCCGAACAGCTGCCGGAGGGCTGGACGCTCCTCACACCGAACGGTGTTCCGCCGAACCGCACGGGCGCACGCGGAGGCTTCGCGTTGGAGCTGGCGCGGTGCGACTTCATTCTCGTCGCCGATCATCCGGTGACGGCCGGACACATCGCCGCCGCACCGAGACTGAAGATGATCCAGCACCAGGGCGTCGGCTACGAGCGGATCGACCTCGACGCCTGCCGCTCGCGCGGCATCCCAGTGGCCTTGACGCCGGAAGGCACCTCCATCGGCGTGGCAGAGCACACGATCCTGCTGATCCTCGCGCTGTACAAGCGGCTCGTCACTGCGGCGAACGGCGTGCGCGCGGGCCGCTGGCCGCAGTGGACACTGCGCGACCGATCGTTCGAGCTGTGCGGGAAGACGCTGGGACTCGTCGGCTTCGGACGGATCGGCCGCGAAGTCGCGAAACGCGCGCGTGCGTTCGACACGCGCGTCGTGTACTTCGACCCCGAGGTCCTCGGGCCCGCGCCGGCGGAGCTCGACGTCACCGACGCCCCGTCACTGCACGCGCTGCTCGCCGCCGCCGACATCGTCAGCCTGCACGTCCCGCTGCACGCGGGCAGCCGACACCTGATCGATCGCGAGGCGCTGCGCAGCATGAAGCCGGGCGCCGTCCTGATCAACACGTCCCGCGGCGGACTCGTGGACGAGGCCGCGCTGGTCGACGCGCTGCTGAGCGAACACCTGGCAGGCGCGGCACTCGATGTGCTGGAGCGGGAGCCGCCCGCGCCCGACCATCCGTTGCTCTACATGGAACAGGTCCTCATCACGCCGCACATCGCCGCAGGGACGCGCGACGCCCTGAGAACGAAGATGCGGGCCGCGTTCACGAACCTGCTGCGCTTCACGTGCGGCGAGCCGCCGCAGCACGTCGTCGCCGACTCCATCGGCGCGCCAACCTCCACTCGAGCGTCATGACACCCACACGTCAGGACCTGATTGCCCGGTACCGCACCGTCTCATCGCCCACGGTGTACGACGTGCTGGACAAGATGAGACATCCCAACCAGGCGCTGTCGTCGCGCATCCGTCCGCTCGCGCGCGGCCATCGCCTCGCGGGCCCCGCCCTCACGCTGCACGGCGCGACCATGTCGGTGGCCGACGGCAGCTGGGGCACCGCCTTCAGCTACGACATGTTCCGCGCCATTCAGCCCGGCGACGTGATCGTGTTCGACTGCGGCGGACACGAGCAGGGCGGACCCTGGGGGGGCAATACCGGCGCAACGGCGCGCGTCAAGGGCGCCGCCGGGATCATCATCGACGGCGGGACTCGGGACGAGACCGATCTGATTGCGATGGGCTTTCCGACCTGGTGCCGCTTCGTCACGCCCGTGCTCGCGCACGGTCGATTCCAGATTCATGGCTTCAACGTGCCCATCACGATGGCCGGCCAGCTCGAGGCGCGCGTGACGATCGCCCCCGGCGATTTCGTCGTCGCGGATGACGATGGTGTCGTGATCGTGCCGGAGGCCCTGGTGGCCGAGGTGATCGAATTCGCTGAAGCGGCCGAGCAGGCGGAGGTGGCAATCCGCCGGGCGATCGAAGTCGGCGAGGATCGCGAGAGCATCGACCGACGGCTCGATCGCTGGGCGCTGCTCAAGGCACGGCAGGCCACGAGGGAGACACCGTGAGCCATCAGCAGAACGGCCCCCCTGACGTGAACGCCGTTGCCGCCCTGCTGCTCCGTGGCGCGATCGAATGTCACGTCCACAGCTTCCCGGATGTCGTCGATCGCAAGCTGGACGATCTCGATCTCGTCGAGCAGGCCCGGGAGGCTGGACTGCGCGCGCTCGTGTTGAAGTCCCACGTGTGCTCGACCTGTGAGCGGGCGTACCTGCTCAACCGATTGCAGCCCGACGTGCGCGTGCTGGGCGGCGTGGTGCTCAACGACACGGTGGGTGGGCTGAACCCCCGCGCGGTGGAAGCGGCGCTGGCGATGGGCGCGCGGCAGGTTTGGATGCCCACCAAGTCTGCCGCGAACCACCAGCAGCACTACGGGCGACGCGGCGGCTCGAGCGTCTTCGCGGACGCGACACTGCAGGATCCAGGCTGCGGCGGTTCGCGGGTGAGCGGGTCGATCCTACAGCCCGTCCTGCGCGACATCCTCCGCCTCGTCGCGGACGCTGATGCAGTGCTGGCCACAGGACATCTGTCACCCGAGGAATCGCGGGTGCTGATCGAGGAGGCGCTCGCGGCCGGCGTGCGGCGCGTGAGCGTGACCCATCCCGAGTGGGGCGTCACGGCCGTGCCCCTCGACGTGCAGCAGGCGCTCGCGCGCACCGGATTCGTGTACTTCGAGCGCTGCCTCGTGTCCATCGAACCGGACCTGTGCGGCCACGTCCCGTTCGAGGCGATCGTCCGGCAGATCCGGGCGATCGGCGTGGAGACGACGATCGTGGCGACCGACTACGGCATGCCGCAGTATCCGGCCCCCGTCGCCGGACTGCGGCACTACCTCTCGCGGCTGCTCGCGGCGGGCTTCGACGAGGCCGCGATCCGGCGGATGGCACAGGACAACCCGGCGCGTCTGCTTGGATTGGAGCCGGCATCGTGAGCCCACGCGCGAAATGGTGGATCGTAGGGCTGCTGTTCGCCGCGACGCTGCTGAACTATCTGGACCGGCAGACGCTCGCCGTCTCCTCCTCGCTCGTGCTCGAGGATCTGCGCTTGCACGACGGCCACTTCGGCCAATGGCTGTTCGCGTTCTTCATCGCGTATGGTGTGGCGCAGATCGTCATCGGGCCCGTGCTCGATCGATTCTCGGTCGTGTGGGTGTACGCTGTCGCCGTGGCGGCCTGGTCGCTCGCGGGTGCGTCGGCCGCGCTGGCGTCGGGCTTCTGGAGCATGCTGTCATTGCGGCTGCTGCTGGGCATCTGTGAGTCGCCGAACTGGCCGCTCGCGCTGCGAGTGGTCGCACGGATCTTTCCGCCCGGCCAACGACCGCTCGCCAATGGACTCTTCCAATGCGGCACGAGCGTTGGGGCCCTCGTGGCACCGCCGATCATCGTTCATCTGGCCACCAGGTATCACTGGCGTGTCGCGTTCGTCGTGGTCGGGCTCGTCGGCCTCCTCTGGACGGTCGTGTGGTTGGCCACGACGAAGGCCTGGCCGCAGCTGCAGCTGCAGCGCGAAGGCACGTCAGCCGCGATGCCATCAGCCAGTCGCGCGCCGGGCGCGCCGGATACCGGGGTACTCGACGCCTCGCCCTCGACGGTCCGCCACATCCTGCGCTCGCCGGCGCTGTGGGGCCTGCTCGTCGCGACCTGTTTCCTGAATCCACTGCAGTATTTCTACATCAGCTGGCTGCCGCGCTTCTTCGATCGGTACGCAGGCGTGGGCTTCGGACAGGAGCTGGCGAACCGGCTCGTCATCGTCTATCTCGCGCTCGACGTCGGCCTGGTGCTGGGCGGATGGCTCGTCGTGGGGCTCACGCGTCGGCTGGGCGTGGTGCCGGCGCGCCGTCTGGTCGCCACCGTTGGTGCACTCTGCATGACGGGCGTGCCGATAGTCTCCTGGCTTCGAAGCGTTGATTTCGTGACGGTCATGATCTGCGTCGCAACCTTCGGCCTGGGCTGCTTCATGGTGAACTATCTCGCGTTCGCGTCGGAGGTGTCGGCAACGAAGGTGTCGACGGCCACCGGCCTCCTCGGAGGCGCCGGATCGCTGGCCGGCGCCGCGTTCATGTGGCTGGTCGGCGACACGGTGATGCGAAGCGGCGGCTTCGCATTCGCGTTCGCGTTTGCTGGCGTCATGCCGCTCGTCGCGTTGGGCGGGCTCTTCTACGCCACGCGGGCGCGGCCCACGCGGCGCCTGCTGCCGCCGGACGCCCGGATCGGGGCGGTGACGTGACCCTGCGCGGCGCGGTCGTCGGCTGCGGAGCCATCTCGGCATTCCATCTCGCGGGCTGGCGGCGCATCCCGGAAGTCGAGATCGTGGCGCTGGCCGATCCAGACCTGGATCGCGCGGCCGCACGTCGCCGCGAGTTTGCGCCTACCGCGACGCTGCATCCGACGCTGGAGGACGCCGCCGCGACCGGACACTTGGACTTCGTCGATATTCTGACGCCCCCTGCGATGCATCGCGCGCATTGCCTCGCGGCGGCGCGGGCGGGCCTGCACATCATCTGTCAGAAGCCGCTGTGCGATCGGCTGGAGGAGGCGACCGCGCTGGTGGACGACCTCCAGACGTTTCCAAAGCTGTTTGCGGTCCACGAGAACCACCCGCACCGCCCCTGGTTCCTGGAGATTCTGCGGGCGCACCGCGAGGGTTTCTTCGGGACGCTGCGCTACGTGCGGCTCGAACAGCACGATCCGCGGGAGCCGCCGGAGCCGTTCAAGGCGGAGGCGCCACGCGGCCTGCTGCTCGAGTACGGCGTGCATCTCGCCGCAATGCTGCGTGCGCTGCTCGGCGACCCGGACGCCGTCGGCGCACGCCTCCATCGCGTGAACCGGCGCGTGCGCGCCGAGAGCCTGGCCCACGTCGTGTGGGAGTACGCGGAGACCTCCGCGATCATCGACATCTCATGGAAAGCCGGCGGCGTGCAGCAGGGCTCCGCGCTGGTGATTGGCGATGCCGGCGAGGCCTGGTTCGAAGGCCGCATGACGCGCGGGGACACGGCGCGTTTCCGCATGGTGAAAGGAGAAACGGTCGTGAAGGACGAACGCCGCTGTCCCACTGCCGACTACGCGGAGGCGTTCTACCTGCTCCAGCGCGCGTTCGCCGACAGCATGCTGTCGGGCAGTCCCGCTCCGCAAGCCGCGCGCGACAACCTCAGAACCCTTGCGCTGACCTTTGCTGGCTACGACGCAGCCCGCACCGGCCTGAGCGTTGCCGTCCAGCCTCTTCAGCCGGCTCGAGGGAACGACGGACCGTAGCTTCAGCGTATAAATTGCCGAGCTCGCGATCAGCAGCCCGATGCTGGACGCAGATCACCTCACGTCACGTCGTTGAGGAGCCGGATCCGCGTGCGCGACGAAGTTGTAACTTCCTGAGCCCACTTCGACAACAAGGCGCGCCGCGGCGCGGCGCAATACTCGGACGCCGGGCGCGTGGCCGAGGGGCAGGCCTCCTTCGGTGACGCGTCGGCCCTGTCGCCTGCCGTCAGCGCCTTTCCACCGTCGATGATCGAGTCGAGGAGATTGCGCACGACGGCTGAACGATGTTGTTCCTCGACGAGATCCAAGTAGAGCGGCATGGCGTACGACGTCTGACTACCCGTGGCGTAGCGGTGCGACCGTTCGTCGAAGAACCGCTGATTCGCCCCGCCGGTCACGGCGGTCCTGAAGAGCCGGCCTACCATGAGCTTCAGGTGGAGGTGATTATAGAAAAGGGCCAATCCCGATGCTTCTGAGCCGCGACGATCAGCTTCGCGACGCAAGACCGCGCAGCAGCGCCTCGTGGAACTGGTCGGGGGCCTCGACCTGCGGGGAATGGCCGAGCTCGGGGAACTCGGTCAGCGTGGCATTGGGGATGGCCTCTGCCGCGCGGCGCCCGAGCTCCGGATAGTTGCCGAGCCGCTCGGCGATCTCCTTCGGCGCACGGTTGGCGCCGGGCGCCGTCCGGTCCTTGCCGCCGATCAGCAACAGGGTGGGTGCCGTGATGCGGCCGAATTCGTGCACCACCGGTTGGGTGAAGAGCATCTCCGACGTCTGGGCCTGATTATAGGCGACGATCTCCTTGCCCGGCCCCGCATACATGCCCGCGAGCATCGAGACCCACCGGTCATATTCCGGCTTCCACTGGCTGTTGTAGTAGAAGCGCTGCTGATAGGCCTTGATGCTGTCGAAGCTGGTCTTCAGTTCGCCTTCGTAGAGTTGGTCGATGGTCGCGTAGGGAACGCCTTCGGCCTGCCAGTCCTCGAGCCCGATGGGATTGACGAGCACGAGCTGCTCGACCGTTTGCGGATAGTTGAGCGTATACCGCGCCGCCAGCATGCCGCCCATCGAATGGCCGATGACGGTGGCCCGCTCAATGCCGCGCGCGGCGAGAAGGGCATGGGTGTTGGCCGCGAGCTGGTTGAAACTGAACTGATAGCCTTCGGGCTTGGTGGAGGCACAGAAGCCGATCTGGTCGGGCGCGATCACGCGATAGCCGGCCTCCGACAACACCTTGATCGTGCCTTCCCAGGTGGCGCCGCAGAAATTCTTGCCATGCAGGAGCACGGCCGTCCGGCCGTTTGCGTCCCCTGTCGGCGCGACGTCCATGAAGGCCATGGAAAGGCCCTTGCCCTGCGAGGAGAGCTCAAAGCGCTGGATTGGGTGCGGGTATTCGAAGCCCTCCAACTGGGGCCCATAGCTGGCCTGCGGGTTAGCGCTCGCCGGCGTGAGGGACCAAATCCCAATGGCAACCGCCAGAACAGAACTGTGCAACTTCATCGTGATCCCCAGCGCCTCGGAGAGGCGGCCCTATCAGAACAGTCACTGCGAGGCCGGCCGTATGAGGTCGAAATGCGTCACCGCAATCACGAAACGCTGCACTTCTAGTACGCGCCTACACTGACGACGATTGCCATCAGGTGATCCGGCTCCACCGGCTTGCCGACGTGCCAATTATAGCCACCGACCGCGGTGATATGCTCACGTTCACAGCATGAACACGCCGGCGCACGGCATTCTCAACCTGCTCGTCCTCCCTCGCCGCGGCGAAGCCAATGGCGTCGTGCCGGTCGCGCTCGGTGCGGTGTTGCCGGACCTGCCGATGGTCGTCTTCTACGCGTGGGAGCGGCTGCGAGCCGTGCCGGAAGGGACGATCTGGGGGATCGACTGTCCTATGGACGTTCCATAGAAGCGATGTTATGCTCATTTGGATACTCCAAAGGGACGATGGCGTGGTCAAGGCCGAAGGAAAAGGAACGGAAGGCAGATGGACAAGAAGACATCCGAAGTGCTGCAAGGGACGTTGGATCTCATGATCTTGAAGACGCTGCACGCGCTGGGACCACTGCACGGGTTCGGAATTGCACGGCGCATCGAGCAGGTGAGTCGCGACGTTCTCCGGCTGAATGAGGGCACAGTGTACACCTCGTTGCTACGGTTGCAACAGCAGGGATGGATTGCGGCAGCGTGGGGCACGTCGGAGAACAACCGCAAGGCGAAGTTCTATTCCATCACCAAGCGCGGCCAGAAGCAGCTCGAGGTCGAAACGGAGAACTGGGAGCGCATTTCTGGTGTGATTCGCCGCGTGCTGCGGCTGGAAGCGGAGAGATCGTCATGAGCTCACGACGAGAATTCAGGCTACGCGCTTTCGTGGCGACGCTGCGCGGTCTTCTGCACGGACAACACCGTGACGATGAGTTCGGTGAGGAGATCCAAGAACACTTGCGGCTGCTCGCGGACAGATTCGTGGCGCAGGGCATGTCCAGGAAAGAGGCCGCAGGAGCAGCGCGACGGCAGTTCGGCAACACCACCTTGTTGCAAGAGGACCGCAGAGCGTTGAAGACGCTCCCATCGATCGAGGCGCTGTGGCACGACCTGCGGTACGCGCTGCGCTTGTTGTGGAAGGACCGGGGATTCGCGGTGGTGTCGATCGCCACGCTGGGATTGGGCATCGGCGCGGTCACGGCGATTTTCAGCGTGGTCAACAACGTGCTGCTGGCACCGTTTCCCTACAAGGGAGCGGATCGGATGGTGTTTCCGCGGATCCACAACACGCAGCAAAGCGAGGGCGGGGGGCGACAGGGATACAGGGTCACGGAAGTTCTGGAATTCACAGAACACAATCACGTGTTCGACGGGATCACCGCCGCGTTCGGAGACCCGGTGCTGTACAAGCACGGAGACGGAACCGAGGCGCTCGCCGGGGCGCGCGTCACGCCGGGTACTTTCGAGTTTTTCGGCCTGCCGGCACTTCACGGCCGCGTGATGCAGCCGGGTGACTATGAGCCGGGGGCGCCGCCGGTGTTCGTGATGCGCCACAAGACCTGGATGGAACGGTTCAACGGGGATCCATCGATTCTGGGCAAGGCATTTGTCCTGAACGACACGCCCCGGACGCTCGTCGGCATCATGCCGCCGCGTTTTGGCTGGTACGGAGCGGACGTGTTCGTTCCGCACACGTTGACCCGTGACGCGAAGGGACCGGCGGACTCTCAACCGTACTGGTTCCTGGTGGGACGCTTGAAGCCGGCCGTCTCGGTCCAGCAAGCGGAGGCGGAGCTGACGGTGATCGCCCATCGCTTGGCGAAGATTCATCCGCAGGATTACCCGCCGCACTTCACTGTTCAAGTAAGAAAGCTAGGCGACTCGGTCGTGGGGCGTCTCGAGGCGACCTTGTACACGGTACTGGCGGCAGTGGGATTGCTACTCCTGATCGCGTGCGGCAACGTGGCGAACCTGATGCTGGCGCGCGCGACGGCGCGCGAGAAGGAATTTGCCTTGCGCGCAGTGCTGGGGGCCCGGCGCACGCGAATCGTCCGGCTGCTGATCGTCGAGAGCTTGGTGCTTGCGATAGCCGGAGCCGCGCTGGGGATCTTCCTCGCCTGGGGTGGGCTGAAGTCACTCGTTGCAGCAATCCCGCAGGACGTCATCCCTGCCGAGTCGGTGATTGAGCTGAATGCGCCGGTGCTGACGGCTACGCTGTGCATTGCGGTGCTGACGGCGCTGGTGTTTGGGTTGGTACCGGCGCTGCAATCGTCCCGGCGTGACTTGAACGATCCACTGCGCGACAGCGGCAAGGGAGTGAGCGGCGGATTCCGGGGCAGGCGGCTGCGTGACGCGGTGGTGGTGATGGAAGTCGCGCTGTCCTTGACGCTGTTGATCGGCGCGGGGCTGCTGATGCGGAGCTTTGTGGCCCTGCGGGAAGTCCATCTAGGATTGCGGGCGGACCATGTGTTCCAGGCTGTGCTCCCCCTGCCCGCGGACCGCTACAACACAGCCGAGCAGGTGACGGGATTCTTGCGGCCGCTGCTCGCACGGCTGAAGGCATTCCCCGGCGTGGTGAATGCGGCGGCATCCAGTGCAATGCCGCCCTATGGTGGCGCCGAAAGCAAGATGGAGATTGCGGGAACAACGCAGGACGAAGAGTGGCAGACCTTGTTTCAACAGGTCAGCGAGGAATATTTCCAGGTCTTGCGAATTGAGTTGAAGCAAGGACGGCCCTTTAGCGAGGGCGACGTCGATGATGCGCGGAAAGTAGCGGTTGTGAACGAGAGGTTCGTGCGCAAATACTTGCCCACCGACAATCCAATAGGGCGGCGCGTGCGGCTCGCGACACTCGAGACGGCTGCAGATCCGGTGCACGACGCGTGGTTTGAAATTGTTGGCGTGGTCGACGACGTGACAAATCGTGGACTGCAGGTGCCGACCGAGCCGGAAGTGTGGATACCGTACACGATCACGGGATACGCAGTGCCGGCTCTGATGGTGCGCACGTCCCAGGCCCCAGGGACCATGATGAACGCCGTGCGGCGGGAAGTGTGGGCCACGGATCCTGGAGTAGCGCTGGCTTACCCGAGCACATTGGAAGATCGGATCAGCGAGCAGCTGTATGCGGGGCCGAGGTTTGGTTTTCTATTGATGACGATTTTCGCATGCATCGGGCTGATTCTGATGACGGTGGGCGTTTACAGTGTCTTAGCGTACTCGACGTCGCAGAAAACGCATGAGATTGGAATACGCATGGCGCTGGGGGCGAAAGGCACGGATGTTCTTGGAATGGTAGTCAGGACCGGGTTTCGACCCGTTGCGCTGGGCATCGCGATTGGAATGACAATGAGTCTCTTGCTCGGGCGAACGATCGGCACACAGCTCGTGGGCGTGACGATGTACGATCCGCCGACGCTTGCGGCGACGACACTACTGCTGACGATCACGGCAGCAATCGCGTGCTGGATTCCAGCGCGGAGGGCGGCGCGTGTCGATCCAATGGTCGCGCTGCGCTACGAATAGCTGATGCGCGCGTTACGTCTTTCTTGAGTTGACGCTCAGCTTCGTCATCTGTGAACACCCAAGCGCTTCCCAATTCCAGCTCCGGGTCAGACCCCGATCAACAGCATTACATCAGAGTCCCCGGACAACCTCCACCGCCCTCTCCAGTTGATTGCGCTGGTCGAGCGTCGGCTCCTCCGCCGGCACGAAATCGTCGAAGTTCTCCAGGTGTAATTGGGGTTGATTGATTCTCCAGTGCGTCGATCCTAAACGCGCGTCACAGATGTCTCCATCGCCGGCCGTCCCGTTGCAACATGTGGTCGGCAGTCGCGGGACCGACTGAGCCTGCCGCATAGTTGGGAGCGTTCGCCGGCCGTTCGGATGTCCAGCGCTCCACGATCGGATCGACGATCTGCCACGCCTTGTCGATCCAGTCCGCGCGGGCGAACAGCGTCTGGTCACCCTGCATGGCATCGAGCAGGAGCCACGCGTACGCGCGCGGTGGCTCCTCCACACCGAACGCCTCTGCATAGCGAAAGTTCATCGTCACCGGGCGCACGGCAAGGTCGGGACCCGGCTGCTTCGCCGCCAGCGTCTGGACAATCCCTTCATTGGGCTGCACCTCGAACACGAGCACGCTGTTGTGGATCGGGCGGCTGCCGATGCCGTGGAACATCAGGTGCGGCGTCGGCTTGAACTGGATGGCCACCTCCGTGAGCTTCCGCGCGAGCCGCTTCCCGGTCCGCAGATAGAAGGGCACGTCCGCCCAACGCCAGTTGTCGAGCGTCAGCTTGATCGCCGCGAACGTCGCGGTGACAGAGTCGGCGGGGACGCCGTCTTCCTGACGGTAACCGCGGACCGGCTGCCCGGCCATCTGGCCTCGCCCGTACTGCCCTCGCACGGCACCGCCGTCCACATCAACCGGAACCACATTGACGGCCTCCAGCACCTTCACCGTCTCGTTGCGCAATGACGTGGCGTCGAAGCTCACCGGCGGCTCCATCGCCGTCATGCACAGCAACTGAAGCAGGTGGTTCTGGACCATGTCGCGCACCACGCCGGTCTGCTCGTAAAAGGCCGCCCGCGTACCGATGCCGATGTCCTCGGCGACCGTGATCTGGACATGGTCGATATAATTCCGGTTCCACACCGGCTCGAAGCTGGGGTTGGCGAAGCGGAAGACGAGCATGTTCTGCACCGTCTCTTTCCCCAGAAAGTGATCGATTCGATAGATCTGATCCTCCGCGAACACCTCTTGGAGCTGACTGTCCAGGTCTTGCGCGCTCGCCCGGTCCTTGCCGAACGGTTTCTCGACGACCAGCCGGCGCCAGCCGCGGTCGCTCCTCGCCAGGCCTGACGCTCCCAATCGGTCTGCGATCGTGCCGAACAAGGCGGATGGAACGGCCATGTGAAACAACAGGTTGCCGGGAATGGCGAACGCTGACTGCACCCGGTCGATCTCCTCTGCCAGGGCGGCGTACGCCCCGTGCGGCGCGGATATCGCGTCGCCGCACACGAAGCTGAGGCGCTGCGCGAAGGCCTCCCAGTCCTGCATCCCCCCGCAGCTCTGCTCAACCGCACGCCGCATCTCGTCTCGAAATCTCGTCGAGTCCCACCCGTCTTGCGAGAAGCCGACCACCGCAAAGCGCTCCGGCAGAAGCTGTTTGCGGTGCAGTTCGAAGAGAGACGGGACAAGCTCGCGACGCGCGAGATCACCCGCGGCGCCGAAGATGACGATCACACACGGATCCACCGGCGCGCCTCGTCGAAGGCCGTGCTCTTCGACGTCAAAGGCGTGTCTGGCGCTCACCGAAGAGGTCGGCCCCATGCTTATCCCTCCTGAACATCGCGGCGAGGACGCTCGCCGCCGTTCCGGTACATGTGCGCTGAAACAGGTCCGGGCGTCTGAACCTCCACGCCTGCGTTCAGCAGCTGCTCGGTGAGGCCGCGGAGATCCGTTACGTGGATCGTGGGCATGCCGAGGGCCCGCGCCGCCTCCACGTTCTCCTCCCGGTCATCCACGAACAGGCTGGTCGCCGGCTCCGCCTGCATCACATCGAGGGCGATCTCGTAGATCCGCGCGTCAGGCTTGCGGACCCCGAGGTAGCAGGAGCTGAAGAACGCGCAGAAGATGTCACGGAGCCGAAACGTGTCAATGCGATAGCGATTCAGCTCGCGCGACTCGTTGTTGATCCGACTCATCGAACGTTCGTCAGCTCGTGCGTCTCCGAGGGGCGTAATGCTGTAGGCGTCGATGACGCAGACCGTCGAGCGTCAGCGTTCTTCAAGCCGAATGAAGCGACGCGTCGGCGTGGGATGTCCTTCCACCCCGCCGCCGAATTGCCGATAGGATAGCAACTCGTGCGCGTCGATGCCATCCGCGGCCGCTCACAGCTCAGATCGGCATCTGTTCCTGTTACCTGCAGGCACTCGTTACTCCGAGCGTAGGGCCACTGTCGGATCGACTCTCGTGGCGCGAAGCGCCGGGATGTACGAGGCCAGCAGCGACGCGGCAAGCAGGATCAGCGGCGCCGTGACCAGCACCACCGGTTCGATGCTGTTCACTCCGTACATGATGCCGTGGAGAAACTGCCCGGCCCCAAGGGCCAACAGCAGGCCGATCCCAATGCCAACGGCCGTGATACGGCCGCCCTCTCGCAGCACCTGCCACAGCAGGGCGCGTGGATGTGCGCCAATGGCGATCCGGATGCCGAACTCGCGCGTCCGGCGCGACACGACGTACGACTTGACTCCGTACACGCCGAGGACTGCCAGCAGCAGCGCGATGCCTCCGAACGCCGAGAACACGCTGGCGCCGGCTCGATAGAGCAACACGTCTAGACCCGCGTCGAGATGATCCCGCCATGTCGCGACACTGAGGACCGGCACCCGCTCGTCGACATCGCGCACGACGCGGGCGATCGTGCCCAGCATGGCCCGTTCGCCGTCCCCTCCAGACACCCGAAGCTGCAGCGTCATGGCGCTCTCGTAGTGCTGTCCGAGCGGCACGTACACATGAGGGTATGGCCGGGGATTACCGAGCGAGTGCTTTACAGCCGGGATGATGCCGACCACCAGGATTGGCTGCCTCGCTTCCGGTCCCTCGGCGTCGAGGAACTGAATCAGCCGT
>WHTT01000107.1 GCA_009377605.1 Luteitalea sp. | reverse complement strand
AAGGATCATCTTGAATGCGGTTTCCTGCAGCGGAGCGGGTGTCTTGTTCACCAGCTCCAGGATCCCGTCGAAGTCCGCCTTCAGCTTGTCAAGCAATTGGCCTCCTAATACAGCTCAGGTGGATGACCAAGATACACGATTAGCCGCGGAGGACTTCAACCTTCTTTCGCACCATCTCATTGAACTGATGGACCTCGAGGCGGCTGTTGATCTACTGAAGCACCGTCTGATCTACTGAAGCACCGTCAGTTGGTGGTCGGCGTTGGACCTCACACTTCGC
The DNA here is from genome assembly GCA_009377605.1 of Luteitalea sp. Classification (NCBI taxonomy): domain Bacteria; kingdom Pseudomonadati; phylum Acidobacteriota; class Vicinamibacteria; order Vicinamibacterales; family Vicinamibacteraceae; genus Luteitalea; species Luteitalea sp. The sequence goes on along the minus strand of WHTT01000107.1, from coordinate 18,178 downwards.
CTGGCTTGAGGAGAACCTAAACGCTGTCCAGATCACTTGCGAACGTAATCGGCATCGACGAAGCACCTGAGTGAACCCAACCTCTCGTCCACAGCACACGACACGACCCATCACCGCCCAATATGTGCCGTCGATCGATTGAGAATCGTGTCCACGACTCACATACTGGAATTGCGGAAGAGCGGTTGCGCACTGGAGTTGTCATGCGCGCGTCGCTCGACGCGATGGAGCGACCATGCTCGACAGATACGATCCTCGGCCGGACGACGGAAGAGATCGCGGTGACTCCTGGGACCGCAGTTTCGGCAGCCGTGGCGGTGTAGGCGAGCGAGACCGAGACGAGCATTCAGGTGACGTGTTCACGCGGGATCTCGACCTCCCTCGCGGGCGCGATCGAGAGCAAGCACGCGACCGTGAGCGCGTCTACGAAATCGACGGTACCGAGAGCCGCGCCCTGGCGACGCTCGGCGCGTTTCGCGTCATCGCCGAGAGCGATCTGCACGACATCCGAGACGACTCCCAGAAGTCGCGTCGAAGCCTCAAGCACCTTGAGAAGGAAGGGCTGACTCGCACGTCACCGCTCAGCTCAGATGATCGCGCCGTGACGCTGACGGACCGCGGGCGCGATCTTCTCGAAGCGAACCGCTATGAGCGCGACGACCGCATCCACCAGCCCCGTCAGACGTTCTACGCGGGCGTCAAGAAACCGCGCGAACTGACTCACGACACCAAGGTCTATCGCGTGTACGAGCGTGCCGAGGAGCGCCTGCGAGGGCGAGGCGGCCGGGTGCGCCGCGTCGTTCTCGACTACGAGCTCAAGCGCGACTATCAGCGCTTCCTGCACGAGCGCAACCGCGGCAAGAAGAACTGCGACGGCCGGCCGGACCGTGAGCCCGAAGAGATTGCACGGTGGGCACGTGAACACGATCTGCCGTACGACGATGGGCACGTCCGGTTCCCGGATGCCCGTATCGAGTACGAAGACCGCACGGTCGCTCGCGGCATGAGGATCTCGAGGTCGTGACCGGCCACTACCGCGGCGCCCACGCCGGTAGCGCCGCCAAGTCCGGATTCACTTGCTATCTCTCGATCGGATGCTCGGTCGGCGGTCGCGGCGGCGGTGGCCGGCGAACGGCGAACCCGCGAATCGCGGAGGAGTTGATCCGATGACGCTGCCGCCTCCGCCCGACCGCTGGACGATCGAGCTGGCCAACGCGCAGCGCCTGGAGGCGATCGCGGCGTTCGGCTTCACCGAGCGTCAGGCACGCTTCCTGTTGAATGTGCTCCTGCACTCCGGCGTGTTCGTCGAGCGCCAGTACTGCAGCTTCGCTGGCATCGTCCACGGCCAGAAGAGCACCGACTTCATCAAGACGCTCGTCGAGCAGCGATTCGCGACGCCGATCACCACGGGGAAGCTCCATCGCGGGCGCATGTTTCACGTCCACTACAAGCCGCTCTGGGCCGCCATCGGCGAGCCCGATAGCCGGTTCCGCAAGCCGAACGCACCGGGCCGAATGATCGAGCGGGTCATGCTGCTAGATGCGGTGCTTGACGACCGTGACTTCGTCTGGCTCGGGCCATCGACGGACAAGCGGCGTCATTTCGTGAGGCATCTTTCGGACCGCCTGGACCAGCGAGAGTATCCACGGCTGCTGTTCGGCGAGGGGCCAGCGAGCACGGCTCGTTACTTCCCGGACAAGCTCCCGATCGGCATGCAGCCCTACGGGGAGCCGCACGTGTTCGTCTACCTCGTGACGCACCCGTCACCGATGGATTTCCGGATGTTCCTCCTGCGGCACTCGGCCTTGCTCCGGGTGCTCCTCCGCTGGACGGTCCGGCTGTTGTTTCCACGCCAGCTCTCGAAGGCGCGATTGGCTTACCTTCATGCCGCGCGAGAGCATCTGGCAACACCGCTTGAGCCATCGACCGTCGAGACGCTGGAGCGGCTGTTCGCCGAGCGGAAGCGGCTGGCGGAACCGGGAGCGGCGCCTGCGGACGAGTGCCATGCGAAGCTGTCGAGCGCCTACCAAACGCCACGCTACCGAGCCCTCCACCGGCAGTGGCTGGACGATCCCACGAACACCCTTCGGCTGGCGGGATCACGCCTCATTGCCGACAACACCGACCGCGGCCACGGGCAGGTCGAATGCGTCGAGTTGTCACGGCAGTACCTGCATCTCTCTCCCCTGGTTGACGTCGCCTGATTCTCACGGCTGAGGACGACCTTGGGGACGACCTCTGGAAATGAGGTCGTCCCCGGAACCCTTCACCTGGCCGTCTTCCCCGCGCGGCCACAGGAGCGCCAGGTCTGTCGTGCGCCAAGCCAGCAATCGATTCAGTAGGCACAGGTTCCGCGCGAAGTGCACCAATGCCGCGCACGATGGGCGGCGCTCTGTGCCGCCCACTGCAGGTACCAGTGCCGCGATCAGGGCAGGTAACCATGGCGTGAGCGACACCGGTGCGCGCACTGGAAATGGCCCCGCGCGTGTCCGGAGGGGTCGCCACGCCATGGCCGTCAGTGTCCGTGTCGGTGCTGGGAATCGCGCCGCCCCTGTCCACAAGGGAGGTGGCTTGTGCCGCGGATGTGGTGCTCAAATCGGGGCCACTTCGTCCGGAGGATCTGGTCCTGTTCGTGCGGGAAATCCTGATCACCAACACGCACTCGTTCCGCGCGCGATGACGCGACTGATACGGCGTGCGCGGTGCTCACGATCGTGGCACGCTTTGCGGCGCGCATCAGAGCAACGATCTGGACCTCGTCGGATGCGCCGACCATCACGTAGTCGATGCTCGATCTGTGCTCGGCACCGTGCAAGGCTCGTCGCCTTGCTCCGCCCGCGCATGCGCGCGGCCTGCGGGCCTTGACGGTGCCTGCGCGCAGATCACGTCTTGGCCATTACGTGATGGCCGGCGGTGTGATGATGCTTAGCTGGACCGATCTTGACCGTTGACCGTGCGCCGAAGTGGCGGTAGTCTTTTCTCATCGTCCGTGCTCACTGCACACGCTCCGCGAGAGGAACACTCCGCGCGGAGCGCTGAAGGTCGCCGCTCTCAGGGCCACGACCGACAGCCTACTTCCTGACTTCAGCACGGTTCTGAATCGAGATCGCACACAGTGCCATTTCGAGATCAGAGACTCGCAACCGCACACCGCATTGCTCTCAGGGCATGCGGCTGCGGTGCACCACGGAGGCGTGGCTGTATCGCCTGGCCATTCGAGAGAACAGCGCGGCCAGCGTGACCCACTGCTTCGGGCCGCATGACCACCTGTCGTGCGACGACCGCGGCGCTCAGCGTCCCGGTCTTCGATGCCGGCAACATCAGCCCGCATCTCGCGCCACTGTTCCCGGCGCGCCGGCCATAGGCCAGCGCGCCAGAGCGCGCCACTTTATGGACGTTCGGCAACAGTTGCGAGGACGCGGAGACGCGTCGAGCGAGGTGCACCATGAAGCCCTGGTTGAATGTTTCCGAGGCTGCGGAGTACGCGGGCCTGAGCCGGGACACGATCTACACCGCATGCGAGCAGGGGGAGCTGCGAAGCGCGCGCGTCAGCGGAAGACGCACCATTCGAATTCGGCCGGCATGGATCGATGCCTGGCTGGAACGACACGCGCCAGACGTGCAAGATCGCCGTCGCATCGGCGACACGCAGAACGGAGCGGCGTCATGAACCCGCGGGCGACGAGGTCAGACACGAGGCGCGCGCTGACCGAACGCGAGGTCGGCGACATGCTGGGGCTGTCAGTCGCCACGCTGCGCGCGTGGAGGCACAGAGGGAAGGGTCCGCGTTTCCTGCGGCTCGGGCGGTCAGTTCGCTACTTGCCGTCCGACGTGGCGGACTTCGTTCGGGCGAGTGCAGTTGACACGACATCGGTTTCCTCGTCTGATGATGAATCGGAGATCGGGGAGTTGCCGCTATGAGTCTCTGGAAACGCGGTCGTCAGTACTGGACAGACTTCACCGTTGCCGGCCGTCGATACCGGAAGCGGCTGGGCACGACGAATCTGCGGACGGCGACGCGCCGGGAACGTGAGCTCGTCGAAGAAGCCGGACATGGCCGCCTTGCTCCCGACGAACAAGGGCCGAAGCGGCTCTCGGAAGCGATTGACTCCTACCTGGATGCCAAGCGCATGCGGTGCTCCCCGCGCACGATCGAGCTCGAGGAGGAACGACTGAGCCTCGTCAAGAAGCACTTCGGCGACGTGCCGCTCTCGGCGATCACCGCAAACGTCGATCGCCGAGTTCCAACGCGCGCGGCACGAGGCCGGCATCGCGAACCGCACGATCAACATGGACGTCGGTGTGCTGTCGCGCGTGCTCAAGTCCTGTGGCCGGTGGCGTGCGCTCGCCGACCACGTCCACAATCTCCCGGAGCGACAGCGTCCAGTCGGCCGCGCGTTGATAGCAGACGAACGGAAGCGCCTCTTCCACTCAGCCCCGTCGAATCCGGAATGGGAGCACGTGTACTGCGCCGCGATCGTCGCCGCCAACACGTCGATGCGGCCTGTGGAGGTGAAGCACCTTCGGCGATGCGACGTCGATCTCGTCAAGAAGCTCGTGCACGTTCGACGGAGCAAGAACGAGACGAGCCACCGGGTGATCCCGCTCAATGCGTCGGCTATCGAAGCCGCTGCGCGGATGTTCGAGCGCGCGGACCTGCTCGGGCACACGGAGCCGGAGCACTATCTCTGGCCAGCGTGCCAGTGGGGGCGCTTCGACGCCACGAAGCCGATGCTGAAATGGGACACGGCCTGGCGCGCGCTGCGTGACGAGGCGGGCCTGCACGGCCTCCGCTTTCACGATCTCCGGCACACGGTCATCACCGAGCTTGCCGAGATGGGCGTGGCCGATCATGTGCTCGAATCGATCAGCGGCCACCTGTCGCGGCGGATGCTGGAGCACTACTCGCACATCCGGATCGACGCGAAGCGGCAGGCGCTTGATGCCTTGGACAACCTGCGGCGAGGCGGAGACGCCGCAAACGGCAACGGAAAGCCGGCAGACGACGCCGAGATCGCGACGATCGTCGAGGTCGCCGACGACCTCACGTCACAGTCACGTCACAGTCTGCTGTTGAGCGGGTCCCCGCCGTCCGGTAAACTGTTGATTCCACGCGCGGAGAGATGGCCGAGTGGTTGAAGGCGCACGCTTGGAAAGCGTGTGTAGGCTTATCCCCTACCGTGGGTTCGAATCCCACTCTCTCCGCCAGCTTTAAGTTGTTGACACGGAACAGTTTATAAACAGCATCGCTGCTACCGTGAGTTCCCTACGAAATGCACCATTGCCCGCCGGCATACGCGTCCGCCGCTAAATGATTGATTCGCAAGCATTACCGCGGTCAAGCGCAGTCAGCGTCTACGAGCATCAATAATTGCCCTGGCTCGTGAACTTCATGAGCGCCTTACCTCGCGGCGTTCGCCAACAATTGGGCCGACGTCGTGACCGACGACTTCCGCCGCATCGTAGGCAAGATCCCGCATCGCGGACTTGGCACGCGACTCCGCCGGCGCGTTCGCGAAGTGAACCAGATCGCGAGGGCCTTCGCCCGCGAGGGTGTCAGCGTCTTCCTCAATGGCCTGCGTGAGACGGAAGCCCCGCGCGTCGTGCGCGAGATCGAGGCAAGTGGAGGCCGCGCGTCGCCGCCGTCGGCAACGTGAGCTCCAACGGGGGCACGCGGCAGGTCGTCGATGCCGTCGAGGCCGGTTGGTCTTTCACGTCCCAGTGTCGGTGCCGCCGAGGCGACGTTTCCTAGCCTTGCTCGACGCACGCCGCCGGGAGCGTTCGGTACGAGCCACAAGTCGCTCATCGTATACGTGTGGCTCCGGCGGATAGATCGTGACCTTGTCGAAATCCGGGTGCGTAGGGTTGAGGAGGTGGTTCACTTCTTCAGGAATAACGGCGCTTGGGACGGCGAGCACGACGGACGACGCGCGAGCTACCCACGCATCGCCAAGTGCCGCGAGGGCAGGCGGAGCCGGGGACTGCTGCCAGTCCGGCGGCAGATTCGAGCGCCCGATGGTTACCACAAGGGTGTCTGGAAACGAACACCTGACGATCGAGTATCCGCGTGCGGGCCCCTCGAGATTGACGAGGACTTCAAGGGCCGCCAGCGACCGGCTCTCAGCCGTGTACACCATCGGCGTTCCGACGGAGTTCCATCGGCCTCCGTCGCGGCGCGCCCCTTCTCCATCGAATGCCGACGCCGCCCACTTCGTCTTGACGATACGGTAGGTCGTGATCGTCACGTTAGACGAAGATCCCCTGTTCGAGCTGATCGATCAGGCGCTCGACGGCGAGTGCGCCGACCTCCGTGCTCGCGAGATCGAACGGCATGGCGCCGCGCAGGGCGCGTTGGGGACGGGCAAGCCACTGCTTCGCTTCTGCACGGTCGCCTTCGAAGAGCTCGATAGCGCGCCCCACCACACGGGAGGCTCGCAACAGGCGGTCGGACTCGTCGGGTTGCAGTCGCCCCTCCCGCTTCCGCCGACTGAGTGTCCGCACCGAGATGTTGACGAGCGTCGCGGCGGCTGTGGCCGACAGGGACGTATTCTCCACGAAGCGCTCGAACGTGCGGTACGACAGGCCCTTCCGGACGGCATCCACGAGATTCGGCACGGCTGCTGGAGCCAGGCCGAGCAACGTGCCATACGCGCGGCCGGCCGGGTCACCAGCGGTCGATTCGACGTCTTGAACAACGGTTGCTACGCGCCTTCTTGAGATAGCCATATGGCAGTATTATTCGGCCATATGGCGCACACGTCAACCCCTTCGAACGCGGTCACCGGCGCGATCGAGATTCGGTATCGAGGGCGTCTGATGCGCTGGACCGAGATTCCGGCGCCGGCGGCGGCCGCGCGCGTCCGTCCTCGGCCGAGTGCGGATCACCCGTGGCGACGCGGCTACGTCCAGCGGCAGCACCGCGCCATCCAACTCGGGCGCGGCCAATGACGAAGGCCTATGGACGCTGCCGGTGCCGTGGACGCGAAGAGCGCGCCCACCGCACCTTGCAAAACGCGCAGGCGCGTTTCGCACAGCGCCCACAGGCCGCCATTGCTGTGTTCAAGAAGAACGGCAGGGGACATTTCTATTTCGCTAAGAACGGGGACATTTCTATTGCGCCTTGACACTGTTCCCAACACGTTCTTGACACGCGACCGGGCCTTCTGCAACATAGGCGGCAGTGCGCTCAGGGGCGCCTCCTGTCCGCGGCAAGGGAGCGTGCTCCCACCCCACGGTTCGAACAAAGCAGCTCGAACCTTCTTCCGGCCTGATTTCAGCGGACGCCAGGCAATTGAAACGGAAGGAAGGTGTGCATGCCCCGTCAGCTCACGCCCGCAAGCTCCCTCGACAACCTGAAGAAAGAAGCCAAGCGCTGGCTGCGCGCCTTGCGCGATGGCGACGGGCGCGCCCGGGCGCGATTGAAGAGCGCCTATCCGCAGGCGCCGGCCGATCCCACGCTCCGCGATGTGCAGCGTGCGCTCGCGCTCGAGCACGGCTGCCAGGGATGGATTGCGCTCACCGAACAGCTCGCGACGAAAGGCGCGACTGGACTCATCAAGCCCAAAGAGTTCGACTCCGAGCGGCCCTACGGTCCGTGGGGAAGCCGCGGCCGGGACGTGTGGGAAGCGATGGAGGCCGCGCGCACCGGTGACGCCGCCAGACTGCGACGGCTGCTCGCGCGCGATCCCAACCTGGCGCGATACGGTGGTGACGGGCTGTCGCTCGTATCTCCTCGAGGACGTGGAGATCCTGCGCCTGTTGCTGGCCAGCGGCATGGATCCCAATCTGCCGAACTGGCAGAGGGCCACGCCGCTACACGACCTGTGCGGACGCGACGGCCGCGGCCGGGCGCGGGGCAACCGTATCGAAGTCGCGGGTATCCTGCTCGAGGCCGGCGCCAACATCTCTGCGAAGGACGAAGAGTATCGCTCGACCCCGCTCGGCTGGGCTGCCCGCAACGACCTGCCCGACATGGTCGAGTTCCTGCTCTCTCGCGGCGCGCCCACCAATCTCCCGGACGATGAACCGTGGGCCACGCCGCTTGCCTGGGCGAAGAGACGCGGTTATCTGCGGATTGTCGATCTGCTGCGCGCAGCGGGAGCGAGAACGTAGGGTCCGACCTTGGCCGACCGAGGAGGGTCGAGGCGCGAGGTCCGGCCGAAGCCGGACACTCCCAAGGCTGGGGCGGCTCGAGAACGCTTCGCGAACGTTGCGAGCCTCCCATAAGGCGTGCTCACCGACGTGCACATAGAGGCTGACGTCCCCGACGGGATTCGGTGCCGCTGGGGCGGTCGCAGAGCGCGCCGCCAACGGGAAGACCGGTGGGGACGCCAACGGCCGAAGCGTCGCAAGGACGTTGGCGTCCCCAGTTTTCGCGAGTTGGAACCAGATGACGGGCTGGTTGCGCGGGGGAGATTCCCTGCGCCGGGCCGCCTGAGCTGCCGGGCTCGTGCGCCGGTCGGCGCCATATTGGCGTGATCATGCCCCGCAGTTCGTCAGTGGTGTACAGCGACCCGGAGATCCTGGGTGGCACGCCGGTTTTCGTCGGCAACGGGGGTACCGGTGCAGTCGCTGTTCGCCTACCTGGAAGGGGGCGACACGCTGGATGAGTTCCTCCGGCAGTTCCCGTCCGTTCGACGGGAGCAGGCGATCGAGGCGCTCAAGTTCGCACGCAGGACGCTGCTGACTCTAGATAAGGCTCGGATCGATTCCCCAGCCGCGCAGGATCGCGGACTCGTCGGCCGAGCTCGTAGCTTTCTTGAAGCGCGCACCGGATCGCCCCTTCACGCGGCGTTCACACTCTGCCCACGTGACGTGCCGCATCGCGACACCGTCCACAACGCTCAGGTACGAGTATGCGGCGGACTTGGTCTTCGCGGCCGACGAGCCAGCCGGCCGCTTCGGCAGGGCGGTCTCGTCCGGCAATTGGAGAATCGGCAGCGCGTAGCCGTCGAGCGGCCCATCATACAGGTCCGCGGATTGTTGCCGCGCGAACGCGACCGAAATCTGATCGGCACGCTCGTTGCCCGGTGTCCCAACGTGGCCTCGCACCCAATGCCAGGCCACGTCACCGCGGGCGCGCGCGCCGACGAGGCTCGAGAGCTGCTCCCACAGATCCCGGTTCAGCACGTCACCGCCCTGCGCCGTTTTCCATCCGCGCTTCCGCCACCCCCACACCCACTGCGTGATGCCCTGGATCACATACGTGGAGTCCGTATAGATGGCGACGGGCCAGGGTTGATTTGCAATGTGCTGCAGCGCCGCGATGACGCCGCTCAGCTCCATCTTGTTGTTCGTCGTGTGAGGCGAGCCGCCGCCAAGTTCCGTGACGTGGTGATCGTCGGCCACGACGATCGCGCCCCAGCCGCCGGGTCCGGGATTGCCCGTCGCCGCGCCGTCGGTGAAGACGATGATTGGCAAGACCTCATACTATCGAACCATCGGCGACGTAACTCGGCCGTCTGGCAATCGTCTAGGGATCCCCGGCACCGGCCACCTGGAGCGCATTGTGTTCAACGCCAAGACCGAGGTGCTGCGTCGCGAATCGATGCTGAACGAGCTGAAGGAGCGCATCCGCGAAGTTCGTCAAGGGCCGGATCGACGGGCCGTCTCTGTTGACCGACGAAGACGACGGCGCCCTTCTGCGGATTGAACCTGCGTCGTGATCCTCGCGCGGGTGCCGTCGTTGTCGGACTTCACGGGAAGCGCCAGAACGGCCGCAGCTGCCACCCGACCGCAGCAGCGCCGCGGGGCCGCACGTGCGCGGCGCGACGGCGCTTGGCGGCGGTGGCCAGCGTGTGCGCATTGAAGCGCCGGACGCTCACCGACTCGCCGGACCGTCTCACCACGTACAACGCGCGCCCCAGGCTCTGATCGAACGCGACCCCTGACATTGTCTGATCGTAGCCGGGGATGTTCGTGCTCCGTAGGTGGGGAACGGCCCCGTGGCCCTGGTACCGCTCGTCGCCGAGCACCCACCGGGGATCGAAGTGCCACAGATCCTCGAAGCCTTCTTCATCCCACATCGACGCGTCGTTGAGATCGGCGAACCGCAGCCGCAGGTGATTTCGCAGCGCCCAGTCGCGCACGAACAGACCGGGCGCCCAATTGGCCAGCATGATGCGCCCGTTCTCCTCGGCGGTGATCAACAGCATCCGCGTCCGCCCCTCGTCATCGAACAGCGGGAAGAGCGACGCGCGGTCGAGCCGCCGATCCTCGAACTCGAGCCGGCACGACAGCAGGGATCGCTGGCTGACGAGGCGGAGCAGGTACCAGAGGCCCATCAGGCGTCGGTCCCGTCGGGTGCGCCGTCGGTCAGGCGCGGTCCAGGTGGGTCGAATGCCGCGGGCGCGAAGGCTGCGAGATTGCCCAGCGAGGAGACCATGTCACTCGGCACGACCATCAGCGCGCCGCGCTCCTTGATCGACTCGTAGGTCATGTTCATCGCGCGAATCCGCAGGGCAATGGGGTTGCGCCGGTACACGGCCGACGCTTGCTCCATCTCGTCGGCCACCGCCAGCTCCGAATGTGCCAGGATGACCCGCGCCTCGCTCTCGCGATCTGCCTGGGCCTTGCGGCTCATCGCATCCTCGAGCATGCCGGGCAGCCTGACGTCGCGGATCTCGACCGACATCACGGTGATCCCCCAGTCGCTGGTCTTCGCGTCGATGATCTCCTGCAACTGACGATCGACCTGCTCCCGGTCCGAGATCATGCCCACCAGTTCCGTGTGGCCAATCACGTCCCGGAGCGTCGTCTGGGCGGCCCAGCTCACGGTGGCGGCGTAGTGCTCCACTTCGACGATGGCCTTCCTGGCATCGGTGACGACCCAGAACAGCACGGCATCGACGTTGACGGGAACCGTGTCCTTCGTCAGCCATCGGCCGATCAGCACACTCCTCCGATTCGGGTTCGATGCAGGTTTCGTCGTTGACGGCATGGAGGAGCCGCGCCTCCCAGGGGACAAACCTAAGGCCGGTGTTCGTTGGCACGACATGCCGGACATCCCACCGATCATGCTGGTGCTGATGAGACGTCACGTAGCCCGCTGAGTCTATTCCGCGGCAAGGACCGAGAAGGGTCAGCCGGTGGCGCGTGGGTGGACCGGCGGATAAACTCGCCGCCAGCGTTACCGTGGCAAACATGGTTCGGGGTCGGGCCTGAACACGTCGCTCACCTGCGGCGATACCTTTGTCCGGCTTGACACAGGAGCGGGATCACAGGATCAGCAGCTCATCGCCGACCAGAAGCTCTACTGGCTGTGCGAGCGTGACGTAGAAGCCGCGCATCCCGCCGCGCAGCTGTTGCAGTGGCTCGCGCATGCGCAGCGTGCGGTCGTCCGGCTCAACTCCCATGACGTACCGGCTGAACTCCACACATGGCTCTGCAACGTCGACGTCCGCGAATCGGACCTCGACTCCGTCTCTGGTCCGAATCGCCGCGTGGGCGAGGCGGTCGCGGGTCATCCGTTCTTCGATGTCGACGAGGACGTTCTCGCCTGCCGCTCCGTTGATCACGCGCGGGCCGAACTTCTCACGCATAGCGCGGTAATGAGAGGTGAAGCCAAGCGAAAGTCCGCTGGCCCGCCCGTGGTTGCGGCTGCTTGGATGCGTGACGTTGTGGACGTCGACGATCTTCTCGCCCTTGCTCTCGCCGATACAGCCATTCTCGTCCACATACAACCGACCAACCTGACGGATGCGGGATGCGTCATACCAGCGGTGCGGCTTCTCACCGCGCTTTAACGGCTCTACCTGCACCTGAAGCTGCGCGATGGGTACGATTTCCACAGGACCTCATGATACCTGCATCGCGGCGCTCAGCTCTGCAATGCAGCGATCAGGTCAAGCTCGACACGTTGCCCGCAAAGCCCAGTGGTGCGCGATCAGATTGCGGAGGCCAGCGGCTGCGCTTAGTCGGCTTGCAAGTTCGCGGTCCAGCACACCGCGCTCCGCCGGTATAGAAATTGTACCACCTCAGCTTTATTGAACCAGAGGGGTGCACGTGCCGTCAGGATGGCGATGAATCACTCCATGCACGATGTCGCACGCGAGCTTCGGACGGCGCTCGCCGCGCTGCGGCGCCCTGCATCAATGCTTTGGAAGATGCACGCCTATCATCTATCGCGCAGCGTGAATGCAGCGCCCGAAGATGCTCTACCTCCGCGACGCTCCATCCTCGAGGCAGCGCGAGTGCCTTTGGCCTGATGAGATCGTGCGGGTAGAGACTCGGCTTCATCAGTCCGGCCTCCGTGTGCTTCCGTCCGAACAGCCAGTGGCCGATCTCATGCGCGATGACCCGGCCGAGTGCACGTCCGACGACCCCACGCCCTGCAACGCGCAGGAACGCCGCACTGCGCGGGCCCTCGGCGTGCACCTCGCGCACCGACGTCCTGATGGCCCGCATCGAGACTTCGATGAGTCTCCGCGGCGACCCGTCGATGAACATTACGCGTCCCAGCACGTGACGGCCGCGCTGACTTGCCTCGAACCTGCTGACGGAGCCACCAGGAAGAAAATCCGGGCGAATGACGACGAACACACCGGGATAGGGCGACGAGCCCCCAAACATCTCCGGTGTCGTCCAGACCAGGTGCAAGCCGGCAGCCACCCAGGTAGCTTCAGCCTCACGCTTGGCGATGTCGAGACTGGCGTCATCCGCGCGCCCCTCGTTCACCAGCATGAGCGGCAGCGACGAGCCGGCCGAGCTGCACCTCTCGTCACTCGGTACCATCGATGACGTGTGTCCGCGAAGCGTCGTCGGCGCCAGGATCGTGGTCACGAGCGTCACGAGTATCGCCGCGAGGAGGAGCCCGGCCTTTGTGCGCGGTGGTTGTCGTTGTCTTCTTCCATTCACGCCCAAGCAGGCGTGAGGAAGCGCCTCACTTCGTGACGTCGACCGGCATCAGCTCAGAGGGTCCAATCGACCGGGGCTTCAGGCAGATAGGTGCAAAAGGTGCCGGTGCGGACGGCGTTCTGAAGGTGACGGCCCAGCCGGGGATGCACCGACTGGATCCGCTTGATCGCGCTGCGAATGCGCCACGTGACGGAGGAGCGCGCGCGTTCGACCGAGCTGCCGAGCCCACGCGCCTTGCCGCCGAGTCCGAGGGCACCCGAGAGCAACGCGATAATCTGCTCCAGCTCCTCACGCGCCCGCTCGGCCCGGCCAAGATCGTGCGCCGTATCCGCCTCGTCCACCTCGTGCTGCAGCTCTCGCGCCCGTGAGCGAATCTCCCGCTGCGCTCGATCGTCGAGCACGCGATCTTCGCCAGCGCTGTCGGCAGGGCGGCCGGCGAGCTCGAGACAATGGATCTCCAGGCCTGGACGCGCGAGGAGCTGTGAGAGGTCGTGGAAGCCCTTGGCGTCTGGCAGCCGCACGATCTGTCCCTCGAACATCATCGACCACAGCTCGCCGTCGCGCCGGAACATCGCACCGGTCGTGCTGGGAAGGACCGTCTCGCTCAACGTGCGGTTGTCCTCGCTCTGGCGAAACAGGAGCCGAACCCGCCGGCCCAGGCGGATCACGTCGCCTTCGTGCAGGAGCCGCGGCAGCTGAATCCGCTCCTGGCCGGTGAACGTCCCGTTCTTGCTCCCGAGGTCCTCGATCGTCGACCGGCCGTCGGTGACCATGATTCGGGCGTGATGACGCGAGACGCCGACCAATTCGATGCGCACCGCCACGCCTGCGCCCCGCCCGATGATGTTCTCGCCTTCCCGCAGAACCCAACGCTGATCATCGAGAATGAGCGTTGGCCCGCGATCGGCTTCCGGTGAGCCGCCAGTCACACTCTTCTCCATTCCTCGGACGCTCGATGGCGCGTTCGGCGCCCTACCATTGCGGCTCGGGCCCAGACTCTAGCGAAAGTTCTCGATCATCAGCAGGTCGGCGCCGTCGTCCACCGTCACGGAGAAGAGCACGCTCTTCCCGTCTGGCGATACCGCCATTCCCGGAACGAAACCGGCCCCCGTTCTCACGATACCCAGACGCTGACTGACGCCGCTCGTCACATCCAATCGATAGAGGGGGTTTTCGGGCACGCCGGCAGGACATCCCACGTAGTAGATGCCATCCGGACCGACCGCCACGCTGCGGCTCAGCACGCAGTCGACGACCTGCCGCTCCGCACCGCCGGCGACAGGTTGACGGAAGAGGGGCGACTCGTCGTCGCGCCGGACGAAGAACAACGTCTTGCCGTCAGCGGCTTCGACCGCGCGGAATCCCCCATTGCGAGTGACCCGTTCCACCGCACCGTCCGTCTCGCGCACGCGGGAGATGTCGCTGCCGTCAGCGCGCTCTTCCTGATAGGAGATCCAGCGACCATTCACGGACCATGTGGGAAGGACGTCGTTCAATGCGCCGGACGTGACGCGACGCGGTCCGCCTCCGTCGACATCGATGGTCCAGATATCCGAAAAGCCGTCCGTCCCGCGCGAATCGAACGCGATCTGCCGGCCGTCGGGAGACCAGCTTGGCGATCCTTGCCAGCTTCCCGGCCCACGCGTCAACTGCACGGGATTCGACCCATCGGCGTTTGCGAGCCAGATCTCCTCGACCTCACCCGAGCGCCCGGACTCGAAGGCGATGCGGCCTCCATCCGGAGAGAAGGTCGGCCCGAAGTCCGTGAGCGAGGAGGACACGATCGACGCTTGCGGCCGGCCGGCCTCGAACAGGTGGATGTCGTTGTCGGCGCGGCTCAGTGCGAAGGCCAGGCGGTCCTGGCTGGGGACGGTGGCTGGAGACAACGCTTGCCGGGCCGCTTCGATTCGCTCAGGGGGACGGCGGCCATCGACGTCCACACGCCAGAGATAAGACAAATCGTATCGCGCTCCACCATAGACGAGAGATCGTCCGTCGCGGGTCCAGGCGAGGCCGAGAACGACCAGGTCGTGCCGCGTGAGACGGCGTGGCGGCGCCGTGGGTCGGAAGCTCGAGTCGAGATGCACAACGGACACATCGCATGGCGCAAACGCGCCACTCGCGCAAGATGCATACGCCAGGTGACGCCCGTCAGGGGAGAACGTCGGGTCCCGATGCCATTCGGGTGCTTTCGGCGCGGTGATGGGATGGGGCTCGCCTCCGTCGATGGGAACCAGATGAATGCTCCCCGCTTCCGGTGCCGTCTCATGCGGGGCGCGTGCGCGCGCGACGGCGAGCCACCGACCGTCCGGTGACCACGCAAGCTGAGGGACCGCCGCCCCTCGAAACCACGAGGTGTTCGAACCGGCGGCCGGCAGATCGGTGAGCTTGCGCTCCGCGCCGCCCAGGGGCGACATCAGGTAGATGGACGCGGTCTCGCCCCGTCGACCGCGGTGAAACGCGATGTATCGCCCGTCGGGCGACCAACTTGGTCCCATGTCGTCCAGGGGATCTGTCGTCAGACGGCGAGCTTCGGAGCTTCCTATCAACTTGAGCCAGATGTCGAAGTCGCGTGGCCCCTCATCCGGCGAGCTCTCTCCATCCCAGGCGAACGCAAGCTGGCTGCCGTCCGGTGAGAACGCAGGCGTCGTTTCGATGCCGCGATAGGCAGTGAGCGGCACAACTCGCATGGGCGGGAGGACGACGTCAGCCCTCCGCCACATGATCAGGATCGACGCCGTGAGGGCCAACACGATCGTGAGCCCCACGGCCAGCCAGAGCCGTTGGAGCCGTCGCCCGCGACGTGGCGCCGCCGGTAGAGCGAGCACGGCCTTGCCTGCTTCCTGCAGGTCCAGGAGCTCCACCCTTACGTCTGCCATGTCCTGGAGGCGCCGCTCGGGCTCCTTCCGTAAACAGCGAAGGATCAGCCGCTCCAGCTCCTTCGGCGTGTCCGGCGTCAGCTCGCAGGGGGACGTCGGCTCCTCGCATAACACCTTCGTCAGGGTCTCCGCGACGGATCGCCCCTTGAACGCGCGCCGCCCCGTGATCATCTCGTAGAGCAGTGCGCCGAAGCTGAAGACGTCGCTCCGCCGGTCGACCTTCCCGCGGGTGGCCTGCTCGGGCGCCATGTAGCCAGGCGTTCCGCCGCCGACCGTATCCGGCCGGTTGAGGAGATCCGAGATGGCCTCCTCGGTCGCCGTCTCCCCTTCGCGCCCCGTGTCCGGCGACTCGACCAATTTGGCCAGCCCGAAGTCGAGGACCTTGACCGTCCCATCGGCTGTCACCACGACGTTGGCGGGCTTCAGGTCTCGATGAACGATTCCGGCCGAGTGGGCTCGATCGAGCGCGTCCGCGATCGGAATGGCCACGCGAATAGCGGCGTCGACGCTCATCCCGGACCGCACGAGCGCGCTCAGTGGTTGCCCCGTCACGTACTCCATCACGATGAAGTCCGTGCCATCGACGGTCGCAATGTCGTGAATGGTGGCGATATTCGGATGGTTCAACGCCGAAGCCGTGCGGGCTTCCTGGATGAAGCGCCGGCGTCCGGTCTCCGTGGTGTGACGGTCAGCGCGGAGCACTTTGATCGCCACTTCCCGGCGCAGGCCAGTATCGAGGGCCCGATACACCTCGCCCATGCCGCCAGCGCCTACAAACGAGAGGACCTCGTACCGCCCAAGCTTCGATCCGGCGCTGACTGCCATTGCAACAAGCTCAGCCTAAGTCTACCTCACAGGGTAAGGTCCGACCTCACGCCTCTCCTGGTGAAAACGTGGGAGGCGGCGTGAATTTCTCCATCGAGTGCTCGCCCCCCACCCGGCAAACCACACAAGAGAACAAGAGGTTCATCATGTCCATCGTTCATCGACTTCGTTCACGGCTCACGACGACTCGGTCTGGGATCGCAGTGCTCGCGCTTACGGCGACGATGGGGACGGTGCCAGCGGGCGCGCAGATGTCGCCCGCGCACCACCGGTGGCACCAGCCAGAGAAAGTGGTGTTCACCGTCGACGTGGCCGAGGATTTCGCGCTGTTCAACCCGACGTTGGTGAAACCCACCGACACGCAGCCCGAGCGCGGGTCCTTCTTCGTCACGGAGGGGAACATCTATCGGGCCGGCACGATTCAGGGCGAGGGCGCAACGTTCGACCCGAGCAGCGCTGGCGCCATCGGCCGGTGGTTCTGCCGGGGGACACACCTCGTCGCGGCGTCCGAGATTCCCGCGGCACCGCTCTGGGTGGACACGGCGCAGACGTACTTCCTGCCCCGGGACACGCAGTCGATTGCGACCGAGGGACTCGAAGGCGGCGGCACGATCGTGCGCATGGTGACTGGCGCCACGGGCCGATTGCGCGGATACGTCGGAGAACAGCGGCAGGAGTTCCTCGGGTTCAATGCGACTGGTGGTGTAAATCTCCGCGTGACGTTCGTCCTGAGAAAGGCCACGAAGTGAGCCGGTCAATCTGAGGTCACGAAAGCGGGTGCGATGCGTTGTGTGATGACGGACGGTCCGACGTGTCGGTCACGCGTTCGGTCTGCCGCGCCACACGACGCATCCAAGTCGTCGTCGTCCGATCAACTACACTTCCATGATCCAGTTTTTTGGCTCGCACGCGGAATATGACCAGATCGACGCGGAGACGGTGTGATGAAGGCAACCCTCATCGTAATCCAGAACGAGGCAGACCATGCAGAGGCCAAGGCACTGGTCGCACGGTTGATGCACTCAGACACGGAGGCGGACCGCGCACGCCTATTGGCACAGGCGCGGCTGATCGAGGCCTATGAGAAGATCCGCTGGCCGCGCAGGCGCCCCACGCTGCCCGATCTACTCGCCTATCTGATGGATCAGCATGGACTGACGCGTGCCGATCTGATTCCTGTCCTGGGGACAGCAAGCCGCGTCAGTGAGGTGCTGGGAGGCAAACGCGACCTCAGCATGACCATGATCAAGCGGTTGCGCGATCGCTTTCGTGTACCCGCCGACCTGCTGATCCCTCCGACCTCGCGCAAGCGGACGGCGGCATGAGCATCGTCACTTCCACCGGGATGGACAGACGATCCGCCACTTCTGGGGATCCGAGCTCTTCTGGGCGGAACGAGCTCCCGGGCAAGACCCTCGACACGTCGGCACCCTGGAGATCCTGTGGAATCTGCTGGACCTCACCCCCGAAGGGCGTCCAGCGGACTGGCACGAACAACTGAAGTACGAAAGACAGGAGAAGACGTGATGAACGTGGGCGCGTCTTTCCTCCCGGGTGTGGGCTTGCCCGTATCTGGCAGTTACGTTCCGTATCGACATGTAACAGATACCGTAGAATAT
>WHTT01000106.1 GCA_009377605.1 Luteitalea sp. | reverse complement strand
TCAACGGCGCCACAACGCGCGCGGGTCCAACGTGCAGGCGGGTATCCTCATGGCCGTGGCGCTTGCCGTCTTCGTCGTGATCATGATCGTCACGACGCTACGACGCGACCGATTTCTGGCGGAAGGGAGCCTATGGGGATCTATCCCGTGGGATCCCTCATGGCCTTCCCTCCCGGTGGTGAATGGCCCAAGAATGTTACGGATCGACGTGGAACGCACCATCTACGCCTTTGCAGGAAGGAACGCGGAGCTGCTGCAATACATTCCGTGCTATTGCGGCTGTCGATCGCAGGGCCACCGCAGCAATCTCGATTGCTATGTCAGGCATCGCTCCGCAGATGGGCGTGTCAGCGAGTGGGACCGTCATGGTCAGACCTGTCCCGTTGGTCCCGACATTACCGGCGACGTCATGCTGTGGCACAAGCGCGGTAAACCACTGTCGGCGATTCGCGACGACATTGATCGGGAGTTCTCATCACGAGGCCCGGCCACACCAACACCACGGCCGCCACCTCCCTGATGCGACGCGGATCCCCACTCATCGCGGCGCGTACATGATCAGGCCCACTCCGAGCAGACACACGATTGCCCCGAGCACATCGAACCCGTCCGGTGCCACGGCGTCGACCCACCAACCCCACAGGAGTGAGAGCACGACAAAGACGCCCCCGTACGCCGCGTACACTCGCCCGAAGTGCGCGGGCTGATACGTGGGAACGAAACCGTAGAGGACCAACAGAACGCACCCCGCGACGCCTATCCAGACGGCCGCGCCGTGACGCCACCACTGCCAGACGAAATAGCCTCCGCCGATCTCGCAGAGCCCGGCGGTCACGAACAAGAACATCGAGTGGAGGATTGTGCTCATCTCGAGAACCTTCCTAGATTGCTCCAGCAGCCGTCGCGAGCTGCAGCCGTGTAACGTCGACGGCGCCCACACACTATCAGTTGCGCCGGCCACGAAGAAAGGGATCGGCCAATGTCGGATAACCTCGAGCGGGTACCACCACAGCTTGCTAGTCGCCGACCTATCGGCGGGCAGGCAATCTCGAGCGCCAATCCGTCTGCGGGTTCGACGCGTGGCAGGTGGACGTGCTGCTGCGTCGAGAGCACCACCCGCACCAGCGCGGTACGGCTGCAGTTGCGGCGTGAGCTGTTCGACGTCTTCAATCAGCCGCTGTTCGCCGACCCGGTCGCCTGGTTCAATAGCAAGCTGTTTCGTGGTCGACGCGGATGTTCGGTCGAAGCAGGGGACTGGGGGACCGGGCTCGGTTCAGCTCGCGGTCAGATTCTGTCCTGACCCTGCGGCCGCCTTGAGGCTCGGCGAACATCAGGCGCTGCCCCTCATGCGGGATGGCGCTCCCGAGCTGTTTTGCGTAGACTCGTGACGTGGAGCCCGTTCTGGTTCGTCCAGCCTCCTCGGTGTCGTGACGGATGCCGACGATCAGCGTGTTCTTTGGCATCGTCGTGCAGATGTTCTGGCGAGAACACGGGCCGCCGCACTTCCATGCGACGTACGGCGAATACGAGGCCATCATCGACATTCGAGAGCTTCGCGTCATGCGAGGACATCTCCCGCGCCGCGCCCTGGCGCTGGTGCTCGAATGGGCTGTGACGAACCGGGATTCGTTGATGGAGGATTGGGAGCTATGCCGCCAATTGAAACCACCCAACCCCATTCCCCCGCTGGAGTAGCGCCGCCCCCTCGGTCAGCTGCACCTTGGCGGATCGTTTCCGTGCGCCCGGACGAGGACTTCCGCCTGCACGTGGTCTTCGTCGACGGGACGGCCGGAGACGTACAGCTTCGTGCGTTCATCGAGAGCCCAGCTATCGACGGGACACTTTTCGAGCCGCTGCGCGACCCAGCCTGTTTCCGACAGGTGCGCATCGAGTTGGGCGCCGTGACCTGGCCTAACGGCGCGGACCTGGCCCCGGATGCCATGTACGACGCGATTCGTGCCAGCGGGCATTGGGTCTTGCCGGCGTAGGAGCGCGAAGGCCGCTGCGACGATGGGTGTGGACAGAATGTCCGACTGGCCAACGTCTCCCGGACGCGCGCGTCCTGTCGTTTCCGGAGTGGCATGCCAGCGTCCGACGCGAATGGGCCTCTACGATGGTGGATGGCCGTCTTGTCGTCGTGAACCCGCGCGTCCTCACGCTCGACGCCAGTGCGCAGGATTATGTGTTCGCGCACGAGCTCGGGCCCCTGTGGCACGGCCACGGGCGCGGCGATCTGTGGCGGAACATCGGCGCGTGGGTCCTGGCGCTAGCAGCCTGCCGGTTGTCTGGGCGCTCACCGGCGACGCCTGGCTGGGGCTCGTTGTGCCAGCGGCGGCGATCTTCTGGTAAGTGTCGGCCTACTGGCCGCGGCGGATGCTCGAAGAGGAGCGGCACGAGGCCCGAGGCCGAGGCGTTCGCGCGAGGGCTGCTCGGTGAGGAGGCCTGCACACGCGCGGCAGGGCCGAGATCGAGCGCGATCGGCGGGTCTGGCGTGAGTCCGGATGGACGCGCGCGTGACGGAAGGAGCGTGCGTCGACCGACGCTGAAGCGTGCGCAAGGGGTGGCGACTGAGGTGCTCCACCCCGGGGCTCTGTGAACAATCTGTGAACAATTTGGCGCCGAACACCGGGGAATACCGCCTTCTGACCCGAGCTAAACCACCGAAGAACCCACGAGTCCGAACACCTGCATTACGCTGTTAACCGGAGGGTTGCTGGTTCGAGTCCAGCCTGAGGAGCCAATATTTTCAACAACTTAGCGAGATCCGCTCCGATCGGGGTTGTGAACAATTTTGTTCGGCGAATCCCGTCTGTCTCTGGATCCGCAACGCGAGACTCGCAAAAACATTAGCAATTTCTCCGATCCTCGAACGAGCCACCAGATGAGCATCCGGTCAGAAACCGGAGTGTACGCTCGCATGGCTGTCTGGTGACGACCTCATTCCTGACACCCTTCATGGCGAGTTCGTTCCGCCATGCATCACCAGCGTCTCGACCTGTTTGTCAGGCACGAGCGTCACGTCGGCGCACGATCGCAGCGTCGGATCCTGTCAACGCCTGCAGCACGATGTCGCGAAAGGCCTCGGCGTTGATGGCCGACCCACCCGTAGCGCTAGCGGCAGGTGGCCAGAGTTGCCGGAGAGGACGTCGTCAGAATTTTCGGAACCCGCACCAGCCAGAGGCGCTCAAGGCGAGCCTTCCGCGTCTCTTCTCTGACGAATGTGCGAACGCCATGCGAGGTCGTCCATCGCGTCGTGGTCTCGTCTTCGCCGTCAGACCGATCTCGCAATCGCTGATCAGCGCTTCTCGGCGATCGGTGTGGTGCACGCAGGAGACTCACCGCCGCCGTGTGGTAGGTCTGGACGTACACGGCGTGCGTCACGAACACGAATAGAGTGGACCCGACGAAGCCTCCCGTGGCGCGTGCGTTGCAATGATCCGACACTGCTGACGTACGCTGAAGGCTCGATCCGAGCACCAACAGCATAGCTTGGCCTGCCTCACCCGCGATCGTCCGTGATGCGCGGGACCTCACCGAACTTTTACGCCGAGTTTACGGCACTACCCGTACCCTTTGGGTCTGTCGGAGCAATTACTAGAGAGTACGGGATGACGGACAGCGAACTCGTAGCGCGAATCTCTCAGGGCGATGAGCCGGCCTTTCTCGTGGTGTACGAGCGATACGGCGACGCGATTTATCGGGTCGCGTATCGCATGCTTGGCGACGTTGGCCTCGCGGAGGATATCCGCCACGAGTGCTTCATGACGTTCGTGCGGCGACCCGAACGCTTCGACCCCGCGCGAGCGTCCTTGCGAACGTTCCTGCTCGCCATCACGAGGCATCTGTCACTCGCAGCGCGGCGGCGTCGGTCGAGAGGTGAAGGCGTCGACGTCGCCGACGAGGCCGTCCCGGATGGCACGCGACCCGACCCGCTCCGCCATCTGCTGCGCAACGAAGTGCGAGAGCGCGTACGCGCTGCGGTCGCAACCCTGCCGATGCTGCAGCGTGAGGCGCTCGTGCTCGTGGATTACGAAGGGGTGTCACTCGCGGAAGCCGCCGCGGTCGCGGGGGCGGACATCGGCACCCTCAAGGCGCGTCTGCATCGTGCGCGTGCAGCGCTGCGACGGATCTTGATCCGAGACGCCTTGCGGAGCTCGGAAAGCCGTCAGCGGAGCCGGGCATGAGCGAGCAACGCTGGCATACGCTGCTGAGCTTTCCCTCACCGGCGCACCCTCGCCAGGACCGGGCCGCGACCGGCGCGCTGCCAGAGTCGCCCCCCGATGAGGCTCCCTTGCGTGACCTGGCGACATGGACCGTGCCGCCAACGTCCGATGAATCGCGGGAACGACTGCTCGTCAGCGCCCGTGCCGAACTTCGCATGCGGGCGCTAATGGCGGCACGGAGTGACTGGCTCCGTCTGACACTCCCCGAGCACTCGCACCGGCGCTGGCCGCTGGCGGCGGTGCTGTCGACGTTGGCCGTGGTCGTCACGGCGTCGTTCTGGTGGAGTGCCGTGACGGTCTCCGCGGATGAAGCCTTGTCGCGTGCGGAGCAGGCCGAGGTCGGGTGGTGGTCGTCAACGTCGCGGCCTATCGTGCATCAACGTATCGAACTGCGCACAGCCAAGGGTGGCGCTCGCCGCCAGGTGCTGTGGGAGTCGTGGTCGAATTCGGCTGGGGAAGTTCGTCGCTTCGCCACCGAGCGACCAGCCCAACGGGCCGTTGTCAGCCGCTATCTGGAGACGTTGGCGCGCAATGGGTTGGACAAAGGCCCACCGCTCTCAGCGGTGGCGTTCGCCCACTGGCGTGCGCAGCTGCTTGCAGGCGAGGACACGAAAGAACGCGTCGAGCGGGTGCAGACCACGGATATGGGGCCAGCCGTCCGCATCCACATACTGGCGCCAAGACCGCAAATGGCGGGTCGGGTCGTCGAGGCGTCCGTGCTTCTGCGTACATCGGATTGGCATCCCGTCGAGCAGGTGCTCCGCGTGCAGACGAGCGATGGAGACGTTGAGCGCTTCCACTTGATCGAGTATCACGCCAACGTCGTATCCCGCGAGCTCTTGCCGGACACGTTCTTCGACGAACCTGTGCCACCAACTAAAGCGCCGCCGCCGCCAATCCTGTCATCAGCGGAGTTGCGTGACATCGAAATCCGGGCGTTGTTCGCGTTGCATCAGCTCCGCGCCGACCTCGGCGAGCAGGTCGACGTCATTCGTCGCTCCCAGCACATCGAGATCTGTGGTGTGGTCGACACGGCGGATCGGTTCACGGCCATCACTGGGGTCATGAGCCAGATCCCGCACGTGCGCCTCTCCCTGGTGCAGGCTAACCGTGCGGCGGCAGTCCGTCCAACTCCTCAATCTGTCGTCACGTCACCTCTGCCCCTCTCAGACAGTCCGGTGTCCGTCGACGCGGTGGGCGACCCGCCTCTCTGGCGATTCATCGATGCCTACCTCCGGGCCGGGCACGACGATGCAGAGACGACGGACGGCCACGCGATGGCTCGCGCTCGGGCGGTGAATGTGTTCGTGCAGGAGGTGAACGGCGAGGCAGAGGCGGGAGTCGCCGAAGCGTGGGCCTTGCGCCGGCTCACGGAACGTTATCCGCCAGGGACGCGAGGCGCGCTTGCGGAACCGTCCCGCCTGCGTCTTCAGGAGATGACACACGACCATGTCACCTCGATCCGTGGCCGCGTCGTGAGCCTGCGGCGCGCGTTGAAGTCGGTCGCGGTCGCGGCTCAGAACGCTCGCGGGAACGAAGCCATTCTCGAGAGCGAAGCGCCTTCCACTGACGAACGCCCGAGCCTGTCGGGTCCTGAGGTGTTTCGCGATGTGATTGAGGTGGAGCGGCAACTCTCGGACCTGCTGGTGTCATCCGGTCGCCGCGCCGCGCTCGCTGGCGGCGATGACGAGGCAGTGCTCCGAATGCTGGGGTGCCTCCTCTCGTCTTTGACACGACTCGATTACGACCTCCAACGGTTGATGGAGCAAGCCTAATCATGTGCACACGGAAGGAAATAGCGAGACTGGGCCGAGGAATCCTTGCGCTCGGGATGCTCTTCTGCGCGATCGGTCAGGCGAACGCGCAATCGCAATCGGCCAATCTGATAGGGTTGGCGACCGACGAATCCGGCGCCGCCCTCCCGGCGGTCGACGTGCAGGTGCGCAACGTGGCGACAGGGTTGACACGTTCGGTGCAGTCCACGGCCGACGGGACGTACACCATTGCGTTGTTGCCGGCTGGAGAGTATCGCGTACGAGCGCAGAAGAGCGGCTTTCGAGTCGCGGAGCGCACAGGCGTGATGCTGGCCGCTGATTCGACGGTACGAATCGATTTCCGTCTCATCATCGGGGAAGTCACAGAGACGGTCGAGGTGGCCGCCGGGGGCCAAGTGCCCTTCGACACCGAGACAGGCCGGCTGAATCTGACGATTCCAGAGCGCAAGATCCTGGATCTGCCCTACAACCAACTGGGGACGCTCAACCTCGCGCGCTACATTCCCGGAGCGTTTTCGATGTCGGGCAGCTTCGAATGGAGCGTCGCGGGTCTGGGCAACACACAGATCAACCAGTCCTTTGACGGAATCACCGTCAACAACATGAACGGCGGTCTCGGGGGAGGCTACTACTTCTCGCCATCACTCGATGCCGTCCGCGAAGTCTCGTATACGGTCGTCAACCAGTCTGCCGAGAATCCGTTCGCGGCGACGTACTCGGTGGTCTCGAAGTCGGGGAGCAACCAGGTCGCGGGCTCGTTCTGGTGGTACCTGTCCCACCCCGAATGGAACGCGCGCGACTACTTCGCGACGACGTCGCCGACCGGTGACCTGAATCATCGGGTGGGTGGGACGCTCGGCGGGCCGATCCTGCGCAATCGGACGTTCTTCTTCGCGGACGTGCAGCAGGAGCGCAACACCGTGCCACGCCAGTACAACCTGCTGGTGCCCACCGACAAGCTCCGCGGCGGCGACTTCTCGGGTCTCGGCACGGTGCGTGATCCGCTGACCAACGAGCTGTTCCCGGGGAATCGCATCCCCGTGGACCGCATTCCCGACGCGGTACGGAACATGATGGACTTCTACCTGCCGCAGCCGAACGTGGCGCGCGACGAGAACTTTGGCTTCTTCAACGAGACCGTGAACCGCAACACGCGACTCCAGCACTACAATATCCGCGTCGACCACAAGTTCTCCAACACCAGCAACCTGATGGCGCGGGTGCTCCGACAGACGTTCACCGACTATAACAACCTGAGCGCGCCGGTTCCCGTCTGGGGAGAGATCAAACGCCTCAACCCCACCTGGGGGGCCTCGGCCAGCCACACGTGGGTCCTGTCGCCGCGACTGCTCAACGAGGCGCGGATCGGATGGAGCCTTGCGCCGGATGAATCGTCTGGTGATCTCGATGGCGCCGCGGCGGTGCAGCAGCTTGGGCTCACAGGCTACGACATCACGCTGCCCCACGTGGCCACGGCCCCGGCGCTCTCGATCACCGGGCTGTCGAGCATCGGCTCGCCCAGAGTACCCATCCGAGAGGATCGCGTCTGGCACATTTCCAATTCGCTGACGTGGATGGCAGGACGCCACACGGTCAAGGCCGGGACGCTCATCCGGCCAATGACCCTGAACCAGCAATTGCCCGAGCTGCAAGACGTCTTCGGGAGTCTGGACTTCACCGGGACGTATACCGGGCTGGGGATGGGGGACTTTCTCCTGGGGCTTCCGGAGACGACGAGCCGCATTGCCCGCGCCTACGACACCAGCCGAGAGATCACCCAAGTCCACTGGTTCGTGCAGGACGACTTCCGGCTCAGCGAAACCCTCACGCTCAACCTCGGCCTGCGCTTCGAGCGAAACCCCGAGGCGATCGAGGACACCTTCAATCTCGTATCGATCTTCGATCCCGCGACGGGCAGTATCGTTGTCCCCACCGACCAGCAGCGAGAGCTTCTCGACCCGCGCGTGAGAGCGCTCGTACCAGTGCTCCTCGCGAGCGACGTCGGCTTCGACGAGAAAGGGATCATCGACCAGCGCAACAAGCACTGGTATCCACGCGTGGGTGTGGCCTGGCGGCCGTTCGGCGACGCGCGCACCGTCGTGCGCGCCGGCTACGGCGTGTATGCGACGGACAACGCCAATCTGTTCTCGGCCATTGGCGGCGGGCTCTACGCCGTCAGCGAGACGTTCGATAACACCATCGGGCCCAATGGTCCGCTGTTTCAGCTCCCGCAGGTGTTTCCGGCTGGCGGTGGGACGCAGCCGATTGCCCCCGGTGCGCTGTCGGTCTCGACCCAGCAGCGCGGTAGGCCGGTTGCCTATTCCCAGCAGTGGAACGTGTCGTTCGAGCACGAGCTGCGCCCCAATCTCTCCATGCGGCTGTCTTACCAAGGGAACAGGAACACGAATCTCGGGGTGTACTCGAACCTGAACCAGCCGACGGCGAGCACGGACCCGTTCGACCAGTCACGCCGTCCCTATCCACTCTATCGCGATATCCCCATCGCGGAGTTCCGGGGCAGCAGTTCGTTCAACGGCTTGACCGCCGCGTTGTCCAAGCGCTTCTCGAGCGGCTTTCTGTTCGACGTTACCTACAGCGTGCAGCGCGACGTCGGCGACGCGTTCACCTATTTCGGCGGCCAGAATGAGGATCGGTACAACTTCGCGCGCGACCGGGGCAACACGCCGTACATCCCCCGCCAGCGGTTCACCGCGCAGTACATCTGGGAGCTGCCGTTCGGGCGCGATCGCCACTTCGGGGCCGATTGGAACGGACTGCTGCAGTGGGTCGCGGGCGGATGGCAGGTGAGCGGGTTCTTCGCCGCTCAGAGCGGGCTCTTCTTCACGCCGACGTTCAGCGGCGTTGACACCTCCAACACACAGCGGTTCGGCGGCCGAGCCGACGCCATCGGCGACGGGACGCTGTCGGGAGACGAGCGGACCATCGAGCGATGGTTCGACGCGGCGGCCTATGCCATTCCCGCCAACGGGACATTCGGGAATGTCAAGCCGTTCAGCCTCGAGGGCCCGGGGCGTTGGGTCATGGACTTCGGCGTCTACAAAGAGTTCGGACCGTGGGCAGGACACCAGCGCCTCCGCTTCCAAGCGACGTTCATCAACCTGTTCAACCATCCCGCGTTCGGGTTGCCGGTCGCCGACATCACGAGCCCGGCCGTGGGTCAGATCCTCTCGACCGACAACACGGAAGGCGGCGGCGGGCGCACCGTGCAGCTCGGCCTGCGCTACACGTTCTGAGACGCCGACCTGCTCTCATGCCAACTGCAGTAGGAGACGACGACGTGATGGCATCTCGAGACGGCGGGCGTATGACGCGCCGCCTGAGGGCGACTGCGCTGACGCTGGCGCTCGCCGCTGGGGGAATGATCGCGGCGGGGGGCGGCGTGGCGGCCCAGCAGACAGGCGGCGCCGTGTTCTGCGGTGACTACCGGGCGGAGGCGCCGCGCTGGTGGAAGGGCAACACCCACACGCACACCTGGTGGAGCGAGGGGGACGCGCCGCCAGAGGTGGTGGCCGCCTGGTACGTCGAGCACGGCTACAACTTCCTGGTCCTCAGCGACCACAACATCCTGCAGCAGGGGCCGATCGACTATGGGTTGACGGGACGCCAGTCCGGGGACGAGTGGTACTACCCATGGCCCACGTTCTGGTATCCGTTCCACACCAATTTCAGCGGGCTCGAAGCGGCGCTCGCGTCATATCGCGAGCACTTCGGGGACGATTGGGTGCAAGTGCGGGGACAGGGCACCAAGAAGCAGGTGCGCCTCAGGACCCTGGACGAGTTCCGCCACCTGTTCGAGCAGGCTGGCGAGTTCATGTTCATCCAGGGCGAGGAGATCACGGCGCCTCACAACGTGCACGTGAACGGCATCAATTTGCAGAGCGTCATCGAGCCGCGCGGCGGGGAGAGCACCCTCGAGGTCCTGCAGAACAACCTCAACGCCGTGCACGATCAGGGCGTTGCCACCGGGCGCCGGATCATCGCTCAGATCAACCATCCCAATTATCGATTCGGCATGACCGTCGAAGACCTGATCGCGGTCCAGTACGGCAAGGGAGAGGGTTTTTTCGAGCTGTACCACGTCGACGACTTCTTCAACAGCCACGGGGACGACCTGCACGTTGGCATGGAGCCTCTCTGGGACATCGTCTTGGCGAAGCGGGCGGCCGAAGGGCGGCCGACGCTCTACGCCGTCGTGTCCGATGACGCCCACGTATTCAGCACGGTGAAGGACGAACGAGGTCAGGCGCAAGCCGGGCTTGGCTGGATCATGGTGCGCGCGGCTCGGCTGACACCGGATTCGATCGTGTCGGCCATGCAGCGTGGCGATTTCTACGCCACGACCGGCGTCATGCTGCGGGAGGTTGCCCGCGCCGGCAGCACGCTGCAGGTCGATATCGAGCCGCAGGCGGGGGGCGAGTATACCATTGAGTTCATCGGAACGCGGCGCGGCGTGGACCTGAACGGCACGCCGGTGACGAACGTGCCGCCGGACACCGGGGGCCGGGTGTCGCACAACTACAGCAACGACATCGGCGTGACGTTCGACCGCGTGCGGGGCGTGTCTGGCCGGTATAAGCTGCGCGGCGACGAGCTCTACGTCCGCGCACGTGTGATCTCCAGCAAGCCACACCCGAACGGCAACCGCCCGGGCGAGCGGGAGATGGCGTGGACACAGCCGTTGACTGCTGGCCATCGCAACTGACCTTCGCCGCGGGCAGCGAACTGTGGCTTGAGTACCGCATCGACCTGCAGCAGGAATTCGTGATCGGAGGGTATCGCCCTGGCCCGCATAGCGTCGATGCGCTACTAGTCGGCTACCACGTTGACGGGGACCTGCGGTTCGCCGCCAAGGTCCGAGCAGGATTCACGCCGCACGTACGACGAGAGGTGCTCCAGCGTTTGCAGCAGCTGGGTACCAAGCAGTGTCCGTTTTTCGACCTTCCGACTGGCAACACCACTCATTGGGGTGGTGGCGTGACGCCCGAGGAGATGAAGCAGATGCAATGGCTGAAGCCCGCGGCAGTCGCTCACATCCGGTTCGCAGAATGGACAGCCGACGGCCGTCTCAGGCACTCGGCGTTCAGCGGCCTGCGTGAAGACAAGGCCGCGAACGATGTGCGGCGCGAGACTTGACCGCTGCAGGCCCCGCGCATGCTGAGATGCGCAATCCTTGCAGTGAACAATTTTGTGAACAATCTGGCGCCGAATACCAGGGAATACGCCGTTCTCACCCGAGCTAAACCACCGAAGAACCCACGAGTCCGACCACCTGCATTACGCTGTTAACCGGAGGGTTGCTGGTTCGAGTCCAGCCTGAGGAGCCAATCTTTTCAACAACTTAGCGAAATTAGCTCCGATCGCGGTTGTGAACAATTCTGGTCGGTGAATCTGTCTTTCCTCTGGATTTGCAGAGCGAGACTCACAAAAACATTGAGCAATTTCGCGGATCCCAAAGCGATCCATCAGATGAGCATCCGGTCAGAAACCGGAGTGTACAGGGTGGTGGGCGATGCCCTGCGCCTGGCCTTGTGGCGACTGCTGGCAGGGGATCCTATTGTCTCTTGCTGACGGCGGACACGTCTCATAACGCTCCGTCAACTACGCAGGAAACCGGTCCAATGCAGAGCGTTCTTAGCCCGGCGGTCGCGGCGTACGAGGCGCGACAGTAGCGAAAGAGTTGGCGCCGCGACCCGGTGGACTAAAAACGATCTGCATTGCTTCCGGTTGAGGCAAGCAGGAGTACACTGGCACAGCAATCCAATTGTGCACTTCTGTGCTCGCCACGTACCCGATTGGATCAGATCGGCGCCTCCTGGCGGGTATCCGTGTAAGGTAGCCCTGATGCACGCGTCGAGTCGCCCGTCGGCAGGGGGACTTCATTTGATTACGACATCTTGATAATCAGAATGAGCAGTCGTTGAAGCTCACGGCGGCCCGCCACGGCGCGACGATTCAGCAGGTGGTGCCCGCCATCGCCTCTAGAGGAAGCGCCAAGCGATC
Organism: Luteitalea sp.; assembly: GCA_009377605.1. NCBI lineage: Bacteria > Pseudomonadati > Acidobacteriota > Vicinamibacteria > Vicinamibacterales > Vicinamibacteraceae > Luteitalea > Luteitalea sp. Next base: position 7,044 of record WHTT01000106.1, on the reverse strand, counting down.
GGCCGTGCCTGTGGAGCCGTCCCCGCCACGGGGTGTGCTTCCAGCAGAACGTTGAAGTACGAGGGTCCGCCATTAGACGCTGGCGATCGAGCCAGGAAGGCGTTCATCGCGTCATCGTTCAGCAGGAACTCGGCGGCCGCCTCGGTCCCGGCAGTCGACGCTCCCGCGAGCATGAGCACACGCCCGGCGTCATCCACATTCGGCAGGAACGACAGCACGGCCCACACCGATCGCTGCGCGTCCTTCAGGTGCGTCCGGTACTCGCGCTGTTCCCCGGGGCGCGGCGACCGGTTCTGTACGATGAACTCGGATTGCGCGAGGTCGAGATCCAGCCAGAAGTTCAACTTCTTGCCGAAGAGCTGGAGCCAGGGGTTCGAATGCGGCGCGCCCAGGAGAATGGCATTCGACACCTTGAACTCAGCCAGGCGCAGGTCCCTCGAATAGCGGACCATGGCTTTCGCGGAAGACGCCTCCGGACGGGTCATCAGTCTGGAGGCCACGGCGACATCGACTGCTCCGCTGTAGCGCCGCCGAGCGATCCTCCGCAACAGGTCGCTCGAGATGCTGCCGTGCGACGCGAGCTTCGCCACGTAGTCGCCGGTGATGTAATCAGCCAGGGTCACGCTCTGCTGCGCCAGATCCTGCGCCAGAACGAGACCGGTATCCGCGGGCACGATCAACGTGCTGCGCGTCCTGTTGAAGATCGATTGCCAGAGCGCCCCAGAACGAGACTCCGCAGCCCGGGGCCACACTGCGTAGCCTCCGGCCGACACGGCGAGGGATGCCGCCACGGTCATCGCACGGCGGCGCGTCATGGCACGCGCGCCAGCAACTGGCGGTGCGCTGCCGACCGCTGCATCGAGTGCCCGTCGCTCGAAGACGGGCCGATACGCCCCTTTCGGTATCGAGATTCGAAGGGCCTCCGTCCGCCCTTCGCCCTCGAAATATGCATCCAGCCTCTGGCGGAGCAGTCTTGCCTGGGAGCGGACGATATTGTCCTCGGCCGGGTTGTAGGCGGGTGGGCGCCCGAACACCCGGACGCCAATGTTGTGTTCGGACACCTGCGCGATGGCTCCGTCGATCGCGCTATCGCAGACGAAACGCAGGAAGGCGGACAGTTTGATCGAGCGCGCAAACTGCCGACTCGCGAGCACGCGATCCACGAGCGCCCTTCGATCACCCGCACCCTCGACCACGAAGCAGATTGTAATGCCGAGCCTCGAGCCGGTCGGTAAATTGAAGGCCACGATACGGTGACGGCTATGTAACGGCGCGGGCCGCACGATCGCCGAAGTCACGCCTTCACGGTCAAAACACGGTCAAAACACTGTCAAACCACCTACCACCCGCCTGTCGCGATCCGCGAGACTGGCCGCCATGAGAACAACGCTCCTGCTCATCTGTCTTCTCGGCCACGCTGGAGTCCTCATGGCCCAGAGCAACGTCGCCGACGCGGCGATCGACGGGTACGTCATCGACGCGACCGGGGCACGGATCCCCGGTGCAACGGTCGTGGTCACTGCTCCCGCGACGAACCAGCGCCGCGAGACATCGACCGACGCCGACGGCCACTTCCGCTTCACGCTCTTGAGGGTGGGCACCTACGCACTGACAGTCTCGGCGCAGGGTTTCGCCGAGTACCGCCAGGAAGGCATCACGTTGAACGTCGGCCGCAGCGTCCGCGTAGACGTGACCCTGTCGCTGGCCGGGGTGGACGACGGCGTTACGGTTCGTGCCGATGCGTCAATGGTGCAGACCACGCCGACCGGCTCGGGCGAAGTTCTGAATGAACGGGCGGTGCGCCGTCTTCCGCTTTCATCCCGCAATGTCTACAACCTTCACCTGATCGGTCCGGGCGTGAAGGGCGTTCCGAGCTCAAATGCCGCGACCACGGTGTTCTTCACGGGCGGCCTCGCGAGAACGACCTGGATGGTCGACGGTATCGACGCCACGTCACGCCGCTTCGACCGGCAGATCCGCCTCGGCGTCGTCAGTCCGGAAGCCGTCGAGGAGATGCAACTGCTCTCGGGGGGCCAGTCGGCGGAGTTCGGGCGATCGGCCGGCGCGACGCTCAACATCGTGACGCGCGGGGGAACGAACGACTTTCATGGATCGGGGATGACCATCTATCGCCCGAATAGCCTGGCGGCGCGGCCTCCGCTGGCCGCCACCAAGACCGAGCAGTCCTGGTGGCTCGCTGCCGGCAACCTCGGCGGCCCGATCGTGCGTGACCGCGTGTGGTTCTTCGTCAACGACGAGTACAACCCCTATCGCGAGCCGCAGCCGGTGACGATCACGACTGCGAATACCCAAGCACTCGGACTCACGGCCGAAGACGTCGCAGACTCCGAGTACGGAGAGACGTACCATTCGCCAAGCGCGAAGGTGAACTTTCAGCTCAACCCGCGCAACAGTGGGTTCGTCCGGTACGGGCGCTTTTCAAACGCGCAGCCGGTGGGACGTACCGGCCTGACGATTCCCGCGCGCACGACGGATTACAGAGACCGGCAGAATACGGTCGCACTTCAATGGGTGTCGACGCTGACGCCGTCTCTGCTCAGCGAATCTCGCTTCAGCTTCAACACGCGGACCGAGACGAGACGCCCAGTCGGTTCCAGTGGTCCTGACGGCGCCTTCATCAATATTCAGAGCGTCGCCAACATTGGTGTGAATCCCCTGGCCTTCAACGAGGGCACCGAGACGTCCACCACCGCGAGCCAGACCCTCACGTGGACGAAGGGTCGGCACATGGTCAAGGCCGGTTTCGGTTATCAGACGACCCGCCTGGCGGTCACCAACGCGCTCAATCGGACATTCACCTTCAACGGCCTCGCCGCCGCGGACGGACGGGGCCCGGTCACGCCGCTCGATCAGTATCTCCAGACGGTCCGCGGTGACATCGACCCGGCGACCGGGCGGCCGTACACCTATAGCCAGCTCACACAGCAGCTCGGCGACTCGAGCCTCGCGCGCCGCTTTCACTTCCTAACGTGGTTTGCGCAGGACGAGTTGCGCATCTCGCCGAGGTTCACCGTCAACGTCGGCATCCGCCACGAGGCGCTCCTCTATCCCGTGATGGACGATCGGGCGCCGCACCTCTTGTCGCGAGATGTGCAGGACGCTCGCACCAATATCGCGCCTCGCGTCGGCTTCAGCCTGCTGCCCGTCCGCAGCCGGCGCACGGTGCTCCGGGGCTTCTACGGCGTCTTCTACGACACGCCGAGTCTGAACCTGCTGATCAATGCCGGAATCAACAATGGACGGCGCGTACAGACTTACGTCGTCCAGGGTTCAGACGCAGGAGCGCCGACGTTTCCATCGCTGCTCGCAGGGGCCGAGACCAGCCTTCCGGCGGTCGCACCGTCTGTCACGGCGTTCTCGCCGGAGCTGCGGACGCTGTACGGGCACAACGCCGGCATCGGCATCGAGCACGAGTTCGTTCGCAATCTCACCGTCGCCCTCCAGTACAGCTGGTGGGGACATCGCGACGGGCTCTACGCACGCGATATCAACCTCGGGGAGCCCGTTCGCGATCTCGCCGACGGACGGCCCGTGTTCCAAGGAGCGAGCGGCCGGCCGGACACCCGATTCAACGCGATCAATCTCCTCGAGTCTGGCGCAAAAAGCAACTACCACGGGCTGGACGTGACAGTCCGCCGGCGGTCCACGGCGGGTCTCCAGTTATCTGCGACGTGGACGTGGTCGCACGCGGTGGGCGATGGGGAAATGCAGGGCGGTGCACTGTCGAATCCTGCAGACCGCCGCTTTGACCGTGGGGATCTCAACGGCGACGCCCGGCACACTCTCAACCTCGCCGCGCTCTACGCGCCGCAGTTCCAGACCCGCTTCCTGCGCTTCTTCAACGGCTGGGAGCTGTCGTCCACGGCCTTCTGGAACAGCGGCTATCCGATAGATCCGCGAGCGGGCGTGGATCTCAACAATGACCTCGTGCTGAACGATCGCCAAATCGGCGTGGCCAGGAATTCCGTCGTCGGGCCGCGCTTCCTGCAAGTCGACGTCCGTGTCATCAGACGAGTGCGATGGCTCGACTCGCACGCCCTCGAGCTGTTCGTCGAGAGCGACAACCTGCTCAACACCGTCAACGCCAACTGCACCAACGCATGCACGGACGCGGTCGTCAACCGTCAGGATGCCGTCGATTTCGGGCGCATTACGGGGGCGCGCCCTGGACGTCGGGTTCAGCTCGGCGTCCGGTATTCTTTTTGAGCCGCACGTCAAACACCAGTTTACAGGAGCAGCCGATGGCACAGCATCGCATGACGCGTATGACCACGCTCTGCTTGGTGGCACTCTTCCTCCACGCGCCGGTGGCCGAGCCTTGGGGCCTGAGAGGGCACCGGATGCAGATCGCCGCGACTATGAACGTTCTGCCCGCGGACATGCCGGCGTTCTTTCGAACCGCGGGACCACAGCTCAGATTCCTCAGCACAGAGCCCGATCGCTGGCGGACGCCCGAGTCTCCGGCAGTGGTGGAGACATCCGGACCGAATCATTTCTTCAGCTACGAGCGCGCGCCCAAGGTCCTGCCGCGCAACAGGCATCTCTTTCTGGTCGAGCTGATCGAGGCAGGAATGCTCGACGCGGACAGGCCCTCGCTTGCGCCATTTGGCCTCGCACCCTACGCGATTCAGGAGTGGGCCGATATGCTCAGCGGCGCGTTCCGACGATGGCGCGGTATGGGAGAAGACACAGTGGAGCGAAGGACGGAGAAGCGCCAGCTCGAACAGAGCATTCTGTTCATCGCGGGCGCCTTGGCGCATTGGGTGACCGATATGTCCCAGCCCATGCACTGTTCGGTTCACCTGCTCGGCTGGCATCCGTCGGTGCCGAATCCACACGGCTATGCAACGGACCGCAGTATTCACGGGAGGTACGAGACCGACTACGTCGACCGTGTCATCGACGGTCGCGACGTCGAGGCCGCGCTGACGCAGAGGCCCGTGGAGCTAGGCGATTGGCTGGAAGAATCCTCCAGATACATCGCGGCGTGCAACGGCCATGTCGAGACGATCTACCGATGGGACAGCGAGGCGCCATTCGGATCGGGCCGCGAGCGAGCCGAAGCGAAGCCGTTCACGGCGGAGAGGTTGGCCGAAGGGGCCGCGATGCTACGGGATGTCTGGGTAACGGCGTGGCGACGGTCCGCGAAGTCGCCCTACCAACTCAATCACGAGGCGGTACCGGGCCGGCCGCGAATCCAGGACGCTAGGTAGTAGCCCAAGAACCATCAGTTCACGGAGGATTTACCACATATCGTCCGTTTGGATAACGCGTGTCGTCGGGCGCCTCTCCTATGCTCCAGCGCGCGACGGGCGAGGGAACGAGATCGCGAGTACGTTGACTCACGAATCCGCTGACCACGGATGACGAACTCGTACCACCACACGGTGCGACGCTTGTAGAGCATGCCGGCTCCACCCAGCCGATTGGCGACCAAACTCTAACCGTGATGTGGCCGACGACAGGGGCGAATGACGCCGCGCGAACGGCGTGCATGTCGACACCGAAAGTCCCAGTGGGAGGTCGCCTCGTAGCTCCTCAGCAGACCCGCCGCCGCCAGAGCGAGACTGCCAATGCAAGCGCTCGTCACCCATTTCGCTCGCGCACCCCTGCTTGCGCTTGGCCCTGCGCTGCTCTGGGGCGCCAGTGCCCGCACGGGGGGCTCAAACAACACCGGCTGCCGACATGATGAGCATCTCGCTGGATGCACCAAAGGTGGCGATGCTCCTGTATCCGAGGATGGTCGCGCTGGATCTCATCGGCCCCATGACGGTGTTCAACGTCCTTCGCTGAAACGTCCAACTCGTCTGGCGGGACAAGTCACCGGTCTCGACCGACGTCGGCTTGCCGATCGCGGCGAACCAGACGTTCGACGAGTGTCCGCGATCTCGAAGTGCTGTTCGTTCCTGGCGGCATTACGGGGACGATCGACTGTATGAACGACGTTCGGGTGTGCGATTTCCTGGCCGATCGGGAGCGCCCCTTGAGCAGCAGCATGATAAACGTGTGCGTATGACTGTGCTCGGGCACGGATCGAGCGGCATCGTGCCGGACGATCGAGACGTTGAGGAGCGCGCTCGACCACTGGCGTTCGATGCCGCCGAAGAACCGGCCGGGCGGCAGATGCGGCATGGCCGCGGAAGGGACGACCGTCTCGGCGGAAGGCGACGTGGCCATCCGGCTCATGCCGGTCGAGTGTGCCACCGATCGAACAGATGGGGGCTGCGGCGAATTGTCACAGCCGCGCAACGGCCTGCGACAACGTGTCGCACAGGGCAACCCGGCACAATCGGCTACCGTGTGGGATCGTGGTGAGACCAGCTCGACACTGCCATCGTATGGAGACATTAATGTACGTGAGGATCGAGAATCTCGAAGATGTCCGTTATACCAGCCGCGGACGCGTCGATGACGCGGACGGGTTCGACTACTACCCCGCGCCAGGCAGGAATGCGAGCGTGGGCGTCGAGTTCCGCTGCACCTTGGTCGCGGGCAGTCCTGTCGAGCCACCCCGACCATGTGCTAGGTCCATTGTGATGCATCGATCGTGCCCAAAGCCCGCTCTGACCAACTGCCGAGATCCGGAGCGAAGTAGGAAGCGGCCAGCGGCGGCACGAAGAATGCTTCTAGCGAATGGAGCAAGTACACGGTCGACAGCGCCACCATCGAAACGAGACGAGAGAGGAACCACGACCCATGCTTTGGACAATCTTGCTCATCCTGCTGTTTCTCTGGCTGGCCGGGCTCGTGACATCGTACACGCTTGGAGGATTCATCCACGTCCTCTTGGTGATCGCGCTGATCCTGATCATTCTGAACTTGATCCAGGGCCGCCGGCCAGTGGTTTAGATGCAATGCTGTTCACTTGACCTTTTCGCACGTAGCGCGCGGCCTTCAGCTACGTCCCCAGGCGGGATCAGGTCGGCGGTGCTTCCCCCAACGTCGCCATTGGAGTGTGGGGCCTCGCAACGCTGACGGGGCTGGCCCGTCGAGCGAAGCCCGGGTCTGAGTGTAGGCCCGACC
>WHTT01000105.1 GCA_009377605.1 Luteitalea sp. | reverse complement strand
TATTCGGGCGGCGGCGTCTTTGCGGTCGAAGCGCGCGGGACGTTGGTGGACGCCGGCATCGCCGCCATCACGCCGGAGTCGAGTGACGCACGGCTATGGGGCCAGAGCGGCGGAGGCGGTCTCCACCGCGGCCCGGCCCTTGGGCCGGATGCGGAACTTTGGCGACTGGCTGAGGAACTGCACCGGGTTCTCGAACACGATGCGATGAATGAAGTCCTCCGCATGCCGGCGGCGCCGCATCTCCATGATGAAGCGCGGCACGGCTATGGGCTCGCTCGGCCCCCAGTCGCAGGCGCCCGCCACGCAAATCCGCTCCGGACCAAATCGTTCGATGATGTCGACTGCGCGCTGCGGCGACACCTTGGTCTGCGGGTACAGCGTGAGCCCGGCCCAGTAACCCGAGTCCAAGATCATTTGAATCGTGTGCTCTTCGGCATGATCCACGAGCACGCGCCCTGGCTCCAGATTCTGAAACGCGCGCATGACGTCCAGCGAGATCCGTGTTCCCTTGAGCTTGTCCTCGAGATGCGGTGTGTGAATCAGGATCAACTGATCGTGAGTGAGCGCGAGGTCGATCTGTTCGGTGTATGTGTCCACCTCGTTGCGCGTCACGCGGTTCAGCCCGATCTCACCGACGCCGAGCACCGTGGGCTTGTCCAAGAATTTCGGAATCCGCTTCAGCACGTCGCGTGACAGCTCTCGGTTGTCAGCCTCCTTGGGGTTCATCGCCATCCAGGTGTAATGCTCGATGTGGTACTGAGCGGCGCGCTGTGGCTCGAACTCGGTGAGCTGCCGAAAGTAATCCTCGACGCCGCTCACCGAGCTCCGGTCCCAGCCGGCCCAAAACGCCGGCTCGGTGACCGCAACGCACCCGGTCAGCGCCATCTGCTGATAGTCGTCGGTCGTGCGCGACACCATGTGAGCGTGATGATCGATGTACTTCACGATCGCACCTCCTCAGAACTCGCAGCACTCCAGCGGTCGTACGCTCCCACGGCGCTCTTTCTGTCGAGCGTCTCGAGCGGCTCGGTCGACGGATCACTCAGGAGCATCTGGACGTGGTCCACTCTATGGTCCGTTCGGAGAAGACCGCCGAGCGCCTCGATGAACGCTTTCATCCTGAAGTCCTTGGCGGCATACGAGGGATCGGTCCGGTCGAGGCGATCGAGAAACGCCGCGATTTCGAGAAGCCTCGTGCGATTCTCGATGAAATATTCGTCCACCAATGCCACGGGATTCAACGGTGATGACCCATTCATGATGACCCTCGAGTAGAGAGACAGTCCGCTTCCAGCCCGCGGGGCGTCGCCGCCCGGTGAGCCGCGTCGAGCTTCTCGAGCAACTCGATTGCGTCGACCACGAGCGGCGCTTGGATTTCGTGGGCGTCGAAAGGCTCGCCGATCGATCTGAGCAGCGTGATGGTGAGGCGACCGCCCAGGTGCTCGCGGAACTCCTCCAAGCCGCGCAGCACACAGCTCGGGTCTTCTGGCGCGTCCAGACGATGACCCAGCTCGGCCGCATGCACGGGAAGACCGAGCGCGTGCAGAAGCGCAATGATGCGGCGCCACGCGGGTTCGTTGAGGAAGCCGGCCAGATACGAGTAGGTGCTGTCCAGGGCAACTCCCATGGCAACCGCCTCGCCGTGACCGAGGCGGTACTCGGTAAGCTGCTCGAGCTTGTGGGCGGCCCAGTGGCCGAAGTCCAAGGGCCTCGACGAGCCCTGCTCGAATGGATCGCCAGCCGTGGCGATGTGCGACAGATGAAGGGCGGCGCAGCGGCGAATGACCTGCTCCATGACGGGGCCATCCCGCCCCGCCAATCTGCCGGCCTGCTGCTCCAGGAAGTCGAAGAAGTTTGCATCTTTGATCAGCGCCACCTTGACCGCCTCGGAGATGCCACCCCGCCAGTCCCGATCCGAGAGGGTCGACAGAAAGCCGAAATCGTTGATCACCGCAAATGGAGGTGCGAACGTGCCGAGGTAGTTCTTCTTCCCAAAGGCGTTGATGCCGTTCTTGACGCCCACCCCCGAATCATGTTGCGCCAAGATCGTCGTCGGCACACGAACGAGACGAACTCCCCGATGCGCTGTGGCGGCCGCGTAGCCTACGACATCGAGCACGGCGCCACCGCCAACCGCAGTCACGTAGGACTGGCGGCACAGGCCGGCGTCATGGATGGCGCGCTGAACGTCGTGCAGATGCTGCGGCTCGTTCTTGACCGGTTCTCCCCCGGGAACGACCAGCACCGGCCCTGTCAGGTCGAACAGCTCGCGATGGTGCTGACAATAACCTTCGATGGACTCGACCAGGCCTTGGTGCGCCGCGCACACACCGCGATCGACGACGAACAGGACCTTGGCAGGTGTGGCGGCGGCAGGAACGAGCACGGTCTTCAACAACAGGTTCGATGGATCGAAGACGCCGGTGGTGAAGTGCACCGGATACCGAAAGGTGACGCGACACTCCTGTTCGATGACGTCCATCTCAGGTTACGGGAAACAATCGGGCCAGCCCGCTAGCGACGGGAGCCGTCGCCAAGATGACCAACCCGTAGACGGGGCCGGCGTAGGTCGCGCCAATCGAGGCGTCGACGAGCACCAGCGACAACACGCCCGCCTTGACGGCCTGCCTGATTGGGCCCGGCCCGGACATCCGGCACGCCCTCCAGAACGGCGGCAGCACGCGCCAGGCGAGGAAGAGCACCAGCACCAGCCCCGACACCGACCGATTCCCCGGGCTCACGGTCATCGTGATCAAGGCAATCAGAACAATCATTAAGGATATCAGAGCAGAGACCGCGACCCCGCGCTGCCCGCCATGCACCTCGCCCCGACTGAGCGCCGTGACGGCACCGATGTAAACCAAGGGAACGAGCGCCAGGGGCCACGCCTCGGCTAGCACCACCGGGACCGCCGCGATGCCGAGCAATAGGTTGAGCGCACGGCAGAGGCCCATGTTCACGGGGGCGAACAGCCTCCTCTGTTTGCCCCAGGCGTCGTAGAGCAGAACACAGCCCGCCGTGGCGCCAGCAATCACGCCGGCCGCGCGCGTCGCCTGACTCGCGGCGATCACACCGGCCACGAGCAGCACCCCTCCGAGCCATGCCGCACCGGCTGCCGCCACGCGGCCACTCGGAATGGGCCGCTCGGGTCGCTCGACCTGGTCGATCGCGCGGTCGAAGTAGTCGTTGAGAACGACCCCGCCGCCGTACAGGCAGCTCGTCGCAACCAAGAGCCACGGCAGCGCCTGCGGATTGCCGAGCCCTGCCACGCCGTAGCCGGCCAGGACATCCGCCGCCGCGGTCACGACATTCGCCGGCCGGAGGAGCTCGAGGTAACCCCGCAAGAGGACGGTCATGTCGCGCGGCCGGGCAGCTGACGTCATGGGCGGATCTTATCCGTGCCAGCGGGCTCCTCAGTCTCGGCCCACGATGATGCCTGGTCAGAATAATGCCGGCATTAGAACAACTTATTGGCGAATCGCGCAGAGCGGGGCATACTGTGAACGTTCACGTACGCATGCGAGCCCGCCGACCGCCCCAGATCCGATGGGCGATCGTTGCGGAGCCTTGGTGATTGCAAACCGCGTCAACTTGAACAATCCGGTGACGGATCTGAGCAGCAACGATTTCGGTCGGGCTCCTTCTCAACTGCCACCCAGAGCGCTGCAGGCAGGCGTAAGACTTCGATTCTGACTCTTCGAAAGGTATCCGTGATGACGCGCAACATCTCCGCTACTCGACGTGTGGGGCTCGGCCTCGGCGGCGCGCTCGTGCTCGCGTCGGCCCTTCTCGCTCCAGCACAGATGCAAGTGCCCGATCAGCCGACCGCGCCTCGCCCGCCGGGTGATGTCACCGAACAGGCAGCTGACGCGAAGCCGATCGAGGTGCTGGTGATTGCACGGGAACAGCAGCCTCGGGGGGAGCCCTCGTCGACGATGTTCACGTCGTTGACGGCCCCACTGGCGCGCCGCGGAATTCAGCTCACGCATGTTGCGACGCTGGAGGAAGCGCTGACCCCGGCGAAGGTGACGCACTACGACGCGTTGATGGTCTACGGGGAACAGCCCGCGCTGACGCCGGAACAAGAGAAGGTTCTCTTGGATTTCGTCGAAGGTGGCAAAGGCCTCTTGGCCGTCCATTCGGCCGCGCCGACCACTTCCACGTCGAAGGCGTATGTTGACCTCGTCGGAAGCGACATCCAGTCTGCCGGCGGCGGCGATGCAGGCAGCGCCGACGCGGGCAGCGCGACTCTCGAGATCGTCGAGCCGTCACATCCGATCTTGCAGGACGTGAAGCCGTTCCCGGCCAGCGGGGAAGCCTCGCCATCTACGCAACAGCGTCCCGCCGACCGGACGGCCTTGATCGAGCGTGTCGCAGGAGAGCGCCGAGAGCCATGGACGTGGGTGCGCACGCAGGGCCAAGGACGGATCTTCTACTCGGCGCCGGGACAGGACGAGAGCACCTGGAATGATCCAAGCTTCCAGAAGCTGTTTGAGCAGGGCATCGTGTGGGCCGTCGACGAGGCGACGCGTCAATCCTGGACGCAGCTGAAGATGCCGGAGGTCACGTACGTCGAAGGCTTCAACGTGCCGAATTATGAGAAGCGTGCCCCTGCGCCGAAGTATCAGTTGCCCTTTACGCCGGAGGAGTCGATGAAGTTCATGCAGACTCCTGCCGAGTTCAGGTTGGAGCTGTTCGCGAGCGAGCCGGACATCGTCAAGCCCATCTCCTTTTCGTTCGACGAGCGAGGGCGGCTCTGGCTGATCGAGACGATGGATTATCCCAACAAGATCCTCGACGGGCGGCCTGGAAGTGACAGGATCAGGATTCTCGAAGACACCAACGGGGATGGGCGCGCCGACAAGTTCACGGTGTTCGCCGAGCACCTCAACATCCCCACGAGCCTCGTCTTTGCCAACGGCGGGGTTATCGTCTCACAGGCGCCGCACTTCCTCTTCTTGAAAGACACGGATGGAGACGACAAGGCGGACGTGCGCGAGATCTTGAGCACCGGCTGGGGCACCGAGGATACGCACGCCGGGCCGTCGAACTTGCAGTACGGACCGGACAATTACATTTGGGGTGTCCTCGGCTACTCGGGATTTGACGGTGAGATCGACGGGAAGCCGTTCGAGTTCAGTCAAGGCGCCTATCGCTTCAAACCGGATGGGAGCGAGTTCGAGTACATGACCGGCTCGACCAACAACACGTGGGGCCTCGGGTTCTCCGAGACGTTCGACGTGTTCGGGTCGACCGCCAACAACGACCCGAGCTGGTACTTGGCGATCCCGAACCGATACTTCGAAGGCATCGAGGGCCTGCCGGACGCCGGGCGCAGTGGGCCCGGTTATCAGAGCGCGGCCAGGTTCTATGCGGCGCACTACACGACACCCTATATCCGTCAGGTCGACGTGTTTGACGGCTACACGGCTGCCGCCGGTCATCATCTCTATACCGCGCGCGCGTTTCCGAAGGAGTATTGGAATCGCATTGCCTTCCTCAATGAGCCGACCGCCCATCTGATCGGGCAGGGGATCATGGAAAAGGAGGGCGCCAGCTTCGTCACGCGGGACGGGTGGAACCTCCTCGCGGGCGCCGAGGAGTGGGTGGCCCCGGTGCACGCACAGGTTGGCCCGGATGGCGCGGTGTGGGTGGCGGACTGGTACAACTTCATCCAGCAGCACAACCCGACGCCGCCGGGGCACAGCGTCGGCCGTGGGAATGCCTATGAGACGTCGATGCGCGACCACCAGCGCGGCCGCATCTACCGTATCGTTTACGAGGACGCGCCGGACGCGAAGAAACGCTCGCTATCCAAGACGGACCCGGCAGGTCTCGTCGACGCGCTTGCCGCAGACAACATGTTCTGGCGAACTACGGCGCAGCGCCTGCTCGTCGAGCGGGCACGGAAAGACGTCGTGCCCCAGCTCCTCGCGCTCGTCCGCAACCGATCAGTGGACACCATTGGAACCAACGGCGGTGCTCTCCACGCGCTGTGGACGCTACACGGCTTGGGCGAGCTCGCCGGCACCAACACCGAAGCCTACGGCGTGGCCGTCGAAGCGCTGAAACATCCGGCGGCCGGCGTACGCAAGGCGGCCGCCATGGTGCTGCCTCATACCCCGGAGGCTGGCAGCGCCGTCATTGCTGCGGGGCTGCTGAGCGACCCGGATCTCCACACGCGGCTGGCGGCGACCCTCGTCCTCGCGGAGATGCCGGCATCGCCGGCGATTGGCGAGGCGCTCTACACGGAAAGCCAGAAAGAGGAGAACTACGCCGACAGATGGTTGAGCCGTGCGCTGTACATCGCCGCCCATCGTCATCAGGATGGTTTCATGTCGTCGTATCGCGAAGACGACAAGGCAATGCCGTCCGGCGAGCTACCGGTCTCGTTGAGAATCGGCAAGCTGAAGCCAGACTGGCGGACGCCGGACGCTCGCAGCCTGGACGGCGAATGGACGGCCATGGAGGTGCCTGGCAACTGGGAAGAGCGCGGGCTGTCAGACTTCGATGGTGTGGTGTGGTTCACGCGCACGGTAGACCTGACGCCAACGGAAGCCAGGAGCAAGCTCTCATTGGGGCAAGTCGGCAACTCCGCAGAGGCCTGGGTCAATGGGATGTCGGTGTCCGAGAACGCGAGGCAGGGCGGCCGAGGGAGCCCGCAGGTCTTCTGGCTACCGGCGGGAGCGCTGCGCGCCGGCCAGAACGCCATCACCGTACGCATCCAGAACTACAGAAACGATGGCGGATTTCTCGGACCGGCGGAGTCGATGGCAATTCAGTCCGGAAAGGACGAAACACCGCTGGCAGGCGCTTGGAAGTACCGGGTAGAGCGTCAGACCAACGCCGGTACGCTGTATGCGAAGCCGGGCGAGCTTGCCGCACACGTCGCGTTGACCGTGGCTGGCGGAGCAGCGCGTACCGCCGAGGCCACGCTGGCACCGGACGCGCCGGAAGAGCCCGACATGGTCCTGCATCTTGCCGTGATACCAGGACAGATGAAATACGACCTCGGTGAGCTGACCGTGAGTGCAGGACAGCTCGTCGAGCTCGTCTTTAAGAATCCGGATGCGCTGCAGCACAACGTCGTGCTCGGCGCCCCGGGAACACTCGAACAGATCGGCCTGGCGGCGGACCAGATGGCGGCATCACCGGACGGCTTGGAACGAGAGTACATTCCGGACATGCCGGAGGTGCTCTTTGCCACGGAGCTCGTCGATCCGGGCGACACGGTGACGGTCCAATTCAGAGCGCCGGCCGATCCGGGTGAGTACCCGTATCTCTGCACGTTCCCGGCGCACTGGCAGGTGATGAATGGGGTGTTGAAGGTGGTGGCGGGTAGCAGCAGGGATTAGGGATCAGGGATCAGGGGTCAAGGGACCAAGGGATCAAGGGGGCAGGGGTAAGAGCTTGACGTACACGGCCGATCCGAATGATCTTAACGCCGCGAACTTGGCACAATAGGACGCGCTGATCATCTACGCGAACCACGAGAGCATCACGCCGGAGCAAGAAAAGGCGCTGCTCGATTGCGTGGCAGCAGGGAAGGGCTTGCTGCCGCTGCATGCGCGGCGCGGCGCTTCCAGAGCTCCCCGGCGTACATCGCGCGCGAGGGTGCGCCGTTCGGGCGTCACGGGAGGCCACATTTCATGACCGATCCGACGATCAATCGCAGCCGACTCTTCATCGGATGCATCGTCTCTCTCGTTGCCACTGCATTCGGCTTTGCGGTACGCGCGGCGATTCTGGAGGACTGGCGCACGGACTTCAACCTCACCCAGGAGCAGATCGGCTATGTCCAGGGCGCCGGTCTCTTCCCCTTTGCGATCTCGATCATCCTCTTCAGTCTCATCATCGACCGCATCGGCAACGGCGTCTCGATGGCCATCGCCTTCACGCTGCACGTGCTCTCGGCGGTCATTACGCTTGCCGCGCCCGCCATGCTCGCCGACCCCGGCGCCGGTCCAGAGGCGGTCGTCGCGGGACAAAAAGCGGGCTTTGCGCTGTTGTACATCGGGACGTTCACCTTCGCGCTGGGTAACGGCACCATCGAGGCGGTCGTCAATCCGGTCACCGCGACGCTCTATAGCCGCGAGAAGACTCGCTACCTCAACATCCTGCACGCGGGGTGGCCTGGCGGCTTGGTGCTCGGGGGGCTGCTCGCGATTCTGGTCAGCGACCTCGATCCCGCGAGCATGCCTGGCCGGCTGTGGCAGTGGCAGGTGGCCCTCGTGCTGCTGCCGACCTTCGCCTATGGCCTCATGCTCTTCAAGCAGCGCTTCCCGGTTCAGGAGCGGGTGGCCGCCAACGTTCCGTACTTCGACATGCTGCGTGAGTTCGGTGCCGGGAGCTGCTTCATCGTCTGCTTCTTTCTCATTGCCGGGCTCAATCAGATTCTGGTGATTCTCGGTGTGCCGACGGTCGGCCTCATGGCGCAGCTCGGGCTCGCGCTGATTCCAGCCGTTCTGTTCGCGCTGTATGTGAGAAGCTTCGGGCGACCTGTATTCGTGATCCTTCTCGTTGTCATGGTGCTGCTTGCCACGACTGAGCTGGGAACCGACAGTTGGATCGCCGATATCATGCGGAGCGTCCTGGAGAGCCCGACGCTGGGAATGCTGTTCCTGGTGTGGACCTCGCTGATCATGTTCGTCCTGCGCTTCTTCGCTGGGCCCATCGTGCACAGAATCGGACCGCTCGGCCTGCTGGCCGCGTCCGCGGCGATTGCGGTCATCGGCCTGCTCTGGCTGTCCTCGGCCGGGACCGCGCCGGCCATGCTCTTCCTCGCCGCGACGTTCTACGGTCTGGGCAAGACGTTCTTCTGGCCGACGACGCTCGGGGTGGTGAGCGAGCAGTATCCGCGAGGAGGAGCGCTCATGCTGAATGCGATTGCGGGTGTCGGCATGATCTCCGTCGGCACGATCGGCAATCCTGCGATTGGCGCTGTGCAGGACAACGCGGCTACCTCAGAGATCCGTGCCGCGGATCCTGCCCTTGCGCAGCAGGTCGTGTCGCTGCGCCCGGGGCTCTTCGGCGAGTCCTACGCCCTCGACCCGGCGCAGCGGACGCTGTTGGCGGACAGGCAGGCTGCGGCTGCCGCGCGCGTGCAGGAAAGCCTCGAGGCCGAGATCGGCGATGGCGAGCTGCCTGAGGACAGACTCCAAACGGCGCTCGCCGCTGATCCGGAGCACGCGGCCCTCCAGCGACAGAGCGACCTGATTACTGGTGTAGACAGCCGCACGAAACAGCAGACGCTGGCCAAGATTGCCATCCTTCCGGCGATCATGCTCGCCTGTTATCTGGGGCTGATTGCCTATTTCCGGGCAACCGGCGGATACAGGGCCAAGCATCTCGTCCCGGAGGATGTCGCAGGGTAGGGCGGCGCTTCAGGGCCGCCGAGAGCGTTCGCCCCTCTTCGTGAAAGGAACCGTCTCGTGGGAAACGACAGGAAGATACGTGTGGCTATCGTAGGCCTCGGATTCGGTGCCGAGTTCATCCCGATTTATCAGCTCCATCCAAACGCCGAGATGTACGCCATTTGCCGCCGGGACAAGAAAGAGCTCGACGCCTGTGGTGACAACTTCGGCGTGAAGGTGCGTTATACCGATTACAGCGAGCTGCTCGCAGACCCGAACGTGGACGCGGTCCACATCAACTCGCCGATCGCCGACCACGCGCCGCAGTCGATCGCGGCACTGAAGGCCGGGAAGCATGTCGCCAGCACCGTCCCCGCGGCCACCACGCTCGACGAGTGCCAGCAGATCGTCGAGTCGCAGCGCAAGAGCGGCAAGGTCTACATGATGATGGAGACCGTCGTGTACAGCCGCGAGTATCTCTTCGTCAAAGAGCTCTACGACAAGGGCGAGCTCGGCCGCATTCAGTTCCTCCGCGGCAGCCATCAGCAGGACATGGAAGGCTGGCCCGGCTACTGGGAGGGGTTCCCGCCGATGCACTACGCCACGCACTGCGTCAGTCCCTGCCTGGCGATTCTCGGCAAGCATGCCGAGCACGTCGTCTGCCACGGATCCGGTCGGATAGACGAAGCGTTGATTCCCAAGTACGGGAGCCCGTTCGCCATCGAGACCGCCACGTTCAAGCTTCGAGACTCCGACGTCGCCGGAGAAGTGACACGCAGTCTTTTCGACACCGCCCGTCAGTATCGCGAGAGCTTCGACGCCTATGGCTCGAAGAAGTCGTTCGAGTGGCAGCAGGTCGAGAACGAGGAGCCGGTCATCCACACGAAGAGCACCGCGGCGGCGCCGTTGAGCGAGGCCGAGATTCCCAAGCGGGTGAAGGTCCCGGACTATGCCCACCTACTGCCGGAACCGATCCGGCGGTTCACACAGCCTGCGGCCATTCAGGATGCGGACCACCTGTCCTTCCTCCAAGGCGGCGGCCACGGTGGCTCGCACCCGCACCTCGCACACAACTTCCTGCTGGCGTGCCTCGGTGAACGACCGCCCATGCCGGACGCCGAAACCTCCGTCAACTGGACCATGGTCGGCATTTGCGCGCATCAATCGGCGCTCAATGGAGGGGACAAGATCGTGATCCCGCGCTTCTGACCGGCCGTCTCGGCGAGGTGGCCCTACCCTCGTCCACACTAGGGCGCGTTCGCCGAACGCGAGCGTGTGAGACAGGCCTCGGGCCACTGAGCTCACGCGCCTTTGCCGGCGGCGGCCGAAACCGACGATACGGTCTCCCACTTCCCGGTCTTCGCCGACTGGAGCACCGCGTCGGTCACGTAGTCGGTTGCCAGGCCGTCACGAAACGTCGGTGCAATGCTTCCGCCCTGACCGACGGCCTCCAGGAAGTCGGCGCACTGATGAATGAACGTGTGCTCGTATCCAATCTGTAGCCCGGGGACCCACCAGCGATTCATGTACGGATGATCACCATCGGTCACGTGAATGCTCCGCCAGCCGCGGACGCGGCCCTCGTCTCGATGATCGAAGTACTGAATGCGATGCAGATCGTGGAGGTCCCAGAAGGCAGAGGCATGCTCGCCGTTGATCTCCAAAGTGTAGAGCGCCTTGTGGCCGCGCGCATACCGCGTGGCCTCGAACAGGGCGAGCGCGCCGTTCTCGAAGCGGCAGAGAAACGCGCTCGCATCATCGATGCCGACCGGCTCCACGCGACCGGTGAGCGTGTGCGTGCGCTCTTTGACGAAGGTCTCGGTCATCGCGGTCACCTGCGAGATGGAGCCATTCAACCAGATGGCGGTGTCGATCGCATGTGCGAGCAAATCGCCGGTGACGCCGCTGCCCGCGACGTTGACATCGAGACGCCAGAGCCCCTCGCCGCCCTGAGGCAACTCCGTGGAGATCGTCCAGTCCTGGAGAAACTTCGCGCGGTAGTGGAAGATCCGGCCGAAGCGGCCTTCATCGAGCAACTGCTTGAGCAGCATGACCGCAGGCACACGCCGATAGTTGTACCAGACCGTGTTGGCGACGCCGGCCGATTCCACGGCGGAGACCATCGTCTCGGACTCCGCCGCGTTTCGCCCGAGCGGCTTCTCGCACATGACCAGCTTGCCAGCGCGTGCCGCGGCAACGGCAATCTCGGCATGCGTGTCGTTCGGGCTCGCGATGTCGATGAGATCGATGTCCTTGCGCTCCACGAGCTTCCGCCAGTCGGTCTCCACCGACTCGTAGCCCCAGGTCGAAGCAAAAGCCTTGGCGCGGTCCGCGTTGCGGGCGCAGACTGCCTTGAGCACGGGACGATTGGGCAGCTCGAAGAAACGAGGGGCCTGGAGGAACGCATTCGAATGCGTTCGCCCCATGAACCCGTAACCGACCATCCCAATATTGAGGTTCTTCATGAGGGATCCCCTTAGTCCCAGCCGTGCGCATTCCGTACATCAACCATCACCGAGAGCACGTCGCGCCAGGTTTCCGGCCTCGTCATGACCTCGTTCGGGAACATACAGCCGTCCCAGCAGATGTGCTCGAAGCTGCGTGTGACCTGGCCGGTGTCATCTCGCAGCCACGCGCCGGCGTCGCGGGTGATGTCCAGCTTGCCGTTCGGATCAAACGGCAGGCAATGGCGGCCGGTCTTGTCGTGTGAGCCAGATCCCTTCACGGTGGCATCGTTCTGCGCCACGTGAAAGTCAATCGTCCAGGGCCGCAACACCCGTGTCATGGCTCGAAGCGCTTCGTCCAAGGTCTCGCGCTGTGCCCAATCGTAGCCATCTGGAAGGATGCGGTCTTCGGGGGCGTTGTACCCGAGGGTGTAGAGCAGCGTGTGCGCCATATCGGCCTGGAAGCCCAGCGTCTTGGGCCGGCCCACCATCTCGAGGAGCTCCACCATCCGCTTCCAGCTGTGCATCCCACCCCAGCAGATCTCGCCCTCGGCCGCCAGCCGCTCGCCATGCTCGTCGGCGATATCGCACGCTTGGCGAAACGTCTCGGCAATTTTCTTGCTGTTGGCAGATGGATCCTTCGCCCACTCGGCAGGGCTCGCGGCCGAATCGATGCGGATAATCCCGTAGCCCCGAATGCCGATGTCGCGAAGTGTCTTGCCGATGCCGCACGCCTTGCGCACCTGTGTCAGGAAGCTCTTACGCTCCTCCTCCGTGCCCATCGCGGAGCCGCCGCCTGTTGGCGGCCACACGGGGGCGACGAGGGAACCGACCACGAGATTACGCGCACGGATTCGATCCGCGAGGCGCTCCAGGTCATCCCGTGACGAGTCGATGCTGACATGCGGATCGAACAGAAAGAGATCGACGCCATCGAACGCCATGCCGTCAACAGCAGCGCCTGCCGTGAGATCGAGCATGGTGTCCAGATCGATCGGCGGCTCGGCGCCTGGGCCACCCTTGCCGACCAGCCCCGGCCACATCGCATTGTGAAGTGCTGGATGCTTGTGCATACGCCGTTCCCCTTGATCCCTTGATCCCTTGACCCCTTGGTCCCTTGACCCCTTGGTCCCTTGATCCCTTGATCCCTTGATCCCTTTTACCCCTGACCCTCCGGCCCGAAATGCTTCAACATCGCCAGCGGATCGGTCGCGCTGAGATTCTCGATGCGTACGCCGGCCTGCGCCGCCTCGGCCGTCACGAAGAGCTCATCTTCCGTCATCTCGCCGAAGCGAATCATCGACGGGGTGGAGACCGCAAGCGGCCCGCACCTGCCGTAGCCCTGGGTGAGAATCAGGCCATACGCCGCGCCGTCACGGATCGTGACCGTCCGCTTGGGCAGGATGGTGAGCTCCTTCGCGGAATAGTACGGCGTCCCGTAGCACACCCACTGTTCGCGATACCCTTCGTGCTCGGTCTCGGCAAACGGCCGCACGGGACGCGGAAAGCACCGGTTGTCCTGGCCGAAGCTCGGGTTGACGTTTGCGTCCCAATCCAGCATGCCAACGAGGTAGTCGAGATCGTGGTGGTGCTCGGGAAGCACGTCCTTCGTCAGCAGGCTCCAGTCGATGATGCGCCCCTCGACCACCGACTGAAACATCGCAAACACATCGCTGTTGACCTGCGGCTCGTAGGTCACGAGCGAGCCGGGCGCGTGCAGAATGCCAGGGTTGATCTGCCAGCCGGTGCCCGGTTCGAGCCGATATGCTCGCGACAGGTAAAGAATTCCGTTGTCGCCCTGGCTCCAGCGCTCGAGACACCGCCACACGTCTTGCTTCGTGGTGCCCGGCTCGAGCCCCATGAACGTATACGGAAAGTTGTTGTCCGTCTGATTGTATTGCGGGGGGAAGTAATAGGCTTCAGGCTTGCCGCGACGACCGACGAGCTTTGCGTACTCATCGCTCTGGTGCAAATGGTGGGGGATGGGCCCCATGTTGTCGAAGAACTTGCAGAGCAGATTCCATCCTCCTTCGCGCTCCATCACCGAGGCGCCAAGGAGCAGGTCTCCGGCGGACTCGACGGCCTCCTTCAGGAGGAATCGTTGCCCGTTCTCCAGCCTGACGTAACTGAGCCCCTCGTCTTCGGGCGTGCCCGGCCCGTTGTCGGCATTGGTCGTCGACGAGAACCAGCGTTCGTTGATGCCGCCGCGATGCCCGCCCAAGGCGTACAGGTCGCCTGGATGCAGCTTCAACCGCCGGCCGGGAATCATGAACGCGCGCGGCACCCAGCAGGGCTCGAGCCGAAGCAGACCGCCTCCTCCCGCAATCGCGTCTCGAACCTTCAATCGATCCAACATCGAGTCTCCTGTCGCAACCCGCAGGCGAGCTATGTTAGCGTTGGCGCGCGTGGACGATACAACCTGGGCCAGACCCACTTCAAGGGCATTTCACCCGACCGACGCGTTTCGCGCAGAAAAACGCGGCCATCACCCCCGGGATGACGGCCAACTCCATGGCCGAACGCGCCGTTGCCTGCGCCGCGCCATGCGCGTCGCCTGGTTCACGAAACGGATGACCTTGCATCTCGATTGCGCGTCGTGAAACGGCTCGCATCCCGAGCCTGGACGAGCCGCCAAGGGTCGTTGCCGTCGGGCGCGCTGTGCATAATACCGAATCTCGCCATGGCACCTACATACAGGTACCTCGGTCGGCGCGCCGTGCTCATCGAAAACAGCGAGCTACGTGTGACGGTCCTCGAAGAAGGAGGGCACATCGCGGAGATCCTCGACAAGCGCAGCGGCATCAATCCGCTGTGGACACCACCATGGCCAACCATCGAGCCGTCGAGTTACGATCGGACGAAGCACCACGTATACGGAAGTGGTGCGGATGCCCGCCTGCTGGCGGGCATCCTGGGCCATAACGTGTGCCTGGACATCTTCGGCCCGCCCTCGCCCGAAGAGGCGGCGGCCGGGCTGCCGGTTCACGGCGAGGCACCGCTGGTTCGCTATGATATTCGCCGATCGGAGGGAGAGCTGGTAATGCAGGCGCTGCTGCCGCTGGCCCAGCTGCAGTTCGAGCGGCGCCTCCAGCTCTACGACGGGGCCGTTCGCATTCGTGAGACGGTGGAGAACCTCTCCGGCCTGGACCGCGCGACTGGCTGGACCCAGCACGTCACCCTTGGGTCGCCGTTTCTCCAGCCGGGCCGTACCTGCTTCCGCGCGTCTGCGACACGCTCGAAAACGTTCGAGCGGACCTTCGGCGCCGACGACTACCTGCAGGCTGACGCCGTCTTCGATTGGCCGATGGCGCCCTGCCGGGACGGCGGCACTGCTGATCTTCAGGTCTTTCGTCGTGCGGTCGCGTCGAGCGCGTACACGACCCACCTGATGGATCCCAGCGGCGATCAGGCCTTCTTCGTGGCGTTCTCGCCGGACGCGCAGCTGGCGGTGGGCTACGTCTGGCGGCGCCGGGACTTTCCGTGGCTGGGCATTTGGGAGGAAAACTGCAGTCGCTCACACGCGCCCTGGAGCGGCAAGACAGTGGCTCGTGGCATGGAGTTCGGTGTTTCTCCCATGCCGGAGCCTCGGCGTGCCATGATCGAGCGTGGCCGGATGTTCGATGTGCCCACATTCCGCTGGCTTCCCGCCGCGACACACGTCGAAGTGGAATACTGGGTCACCATCCATCGGAGGGAGACGATTCCCGAAGCGCTCGAATGGCCTGGTTAAGCTGGGCAAGGAGACAACAACTGCCGTTTTTCAGGAAACGGGAAACGGCGCTTTCCGACGGAGTATTCATGCGTTTCTATTGGTTCGTGTCATTCGCTCTCGCGTCACTCTCACTCATCTCTACCGGCCTGACCGCACGGGCTCAAGATGCGGCGGCGCGCACGATCGAGATCGTGGGCACCGATGACATGAAGTACAGCCTCAGCACGATCGAGGCGGAGGCGGGAGAGGAGCTGCGCATCCAGCTGACCTCCAAGGGCACGATGCCGAAGATCGCGATGGCACACAACGTGGTCGTGCTTCAGCTCGCAACCGACCCGATGGAGTTCGTGAACGCCGGGATGACCGCGCGGGATACCGACTTCATCGCTCCCGAGATGAAGGAACAGGTGATCGCAGCGACAACGCTCGCTGGAAACGGCGAGACAGTCGAGGTGACCTTCAGCGTGCCGGACGAGCCGGGCGAGTACCCCTTCGTCTGCACGTTCCCCGGTCACTTCGCGGCCGGGATGAAGGGGACGCTCGTCGTGAAGTGATTGCCATCCAATGGCACCGCGAGAGGTCTTCTCATCGCACTGGGCCGTCATCCTTGCCGGTCTCGGCATGGCGGTCGGAACAGGGAATCTGTGGCGCTTTCCACGCATCGCCGCGCAAAACGGCGGGGCGGCGTTCCTGATTCCCTGGTTCATCTTCCTCTTCATCTGGTCGCTCCCTCTGCTCATCGCGGAGCTCTCCATCGGGCGCACCACGCGCCGCGGCACGGTGGGGAGCTTCGCCCGCCTGGCGGGGGACCGCTTTGCCTGGATGGGCGGCTTCGTCGGTGTCGTCACCATCATGATTCTGTTCTATTACTCGGTGGTGACTGGCTGGACCCTCAAGTACGCGCTTGCATCGATGACCGGCCAGCTCCATGGCATCGAGCCGGCTGCGTATTGGGAGCGCTACGCCTCCTCGATCTGGCAGCCGATCTTCTTCCACGTGATGGCGGCGCTCGTGGGAGGCTGGATCATTCAGCGTGGCGTCGTGCGCGGCATCGAGCGCGCCAATCGGATTCTGGTGCCCGTGCTCTTTATCTTGCTCATCGTGGCCGCGCTGCGTGCCGTGACGCTGCCTGGCGCGACGGTCGGCCTCGAGTTCATGTTCAACCCCGACCTGTCGAGCCTCTCGAGCTACCGCACGTGGCTCGAAGCGCTCACGCAGTCCGCGTGGTCGACTGGCGCGGGATGGGGGCTGATCCTCACCTACGGCATCTACCTCCGGCGCGACGAGAACGTTGTCCTGAGCGGGACGACGATCGGGTTTGGAGACAACTCGGCGTCGCTTCTGGCCGGGATGGCGGTGCTGCCGGCAGCATTTGCCATCTTGCCGCTCGCCGATGCACAAGCCGCGATGGCCGCTGGCAACGAGGGGCTGATGTTCGTCTGGATTCCGCAGGTCTTCGAGCGCATGCCCGGTGGTGCGCTGTTCCTGCCGGTCTTCTTCGTCGCCCTCTTCTGTGCAGCGCTCTCCTCGCTCATCGCGATGATCGAGCTGGCCTCGCGCGTCCTCATCGACGGTGGAATGGCTCGACGAACTGCGGTCACCATCGTCACCGCAGCCGTCATCGTTTGCGGGATCCCTTCGGCGATAAGCCTCGACGTGTTCCGCAATCAGGACTGGGTGTGGGGCGTCGGCCTGATGATCAGCGGCCTGTTCATCTCACTGGGCGTGACGCTCTCGGGCAGTCGCCAGTTTCGCGAGCAGTCGATCAACGTCGGCGCTGGCAGCTTTCGCGTGGGCCCGCTCTTCGAGTGGATTTTGAAGTACCTGGTACCTGCAGAGTTCGTCGTCATGTTCTCGTGGTGGATGTATCAGGCGGCGGTGACCTACGACCCCGAGGGGTGGTGGAACCCGTTCCGCACGTCCAGCGTCGGCACCTGCGTCGCCCAATGGACCATCGTCATCCTGCTGCTGCTGGCCTTCAACCGCTGGATGGCCAAGACGAGCACGCGAGAGATCGCGGAGGGTGAGCCGTGAGCGGGCGAACCTGGTTGATGATGGTGCTACTGCTGGGGCTGAACTGGGGCGGCTTCGTCCTCTGCCTCTGGTATCGCACCCGTAGCGCGCGGCGACCCTGAAGCCCCGCCCGTCAGACCTGCCTGGGGACGACGCATACGTGAGGGCGCATGTATGAAGCGCTGAACGTTGGCTTCTTCCTCTTCCACACTGGCTGGATCATCTTCAACTGCACCGGATGGATCTGGCGGCGCACGCGCCGCTGGCACCTGCTTACGATCGCGCTCACAGCACTCTCTTGGTTCGGGCTTGGTATCTGGTACGGATGGGGCTATTGCCCGTGCACCGACTGGCATTGGCAGGTGCGGGCCCGGCTCGGTCACGTCGATCCGAACTCCTACGTGCAGCTCCTCGTGGAGGTCCTGACCGGTCTAGAGGTGGCGCCTGGAGTGGTCGACGCGCTGGTGCTCATCATCTTCGCAGTCGCAGCAGCGCTGAGCGTCGTTCTAAACGTGCGGGACTCCAGGGCGGTAGGGCCGCCTCGCCGAGGCGGCCGCTAGGCGTACGCGGATGCATTCGCCGTCTGGCGCGCTGCCCGGTCCTTCGAGATGCGCTCTAGATATCCGCTCTGCCGGAACGCTTCCATCGGGTCCTCGGGAAGCCCCTTCGAGGCGCGCCATTCCCGGATCGCCGGCCGCACGTCCGTGGCAAACGCATCCTGGAGACAGGATTCCGCCCGAACCAAATCGACGGAACCCTGGGCTTCCGCGAGCCGCTGGTAATCGACCAGCGCCGCCTTCGCAAAGAGCTCCTGCGCCACGGTCACAGTCTGGATCATCGCTTCGATCTTGCCCTTGAGGTTGTGGCTCTGGTCGATGACGTAGGCCACATCGGCGCATGTGCCGGTCTCCCACTCGAAGCAGCAAATCTCGTGGAAGATGCGAAACACCTGATATGGATCGATGGATCCCAAGGTCAGATCGTCATCCGCATAGCGTCGGTCGTTGAAGTGGAAGCCGCCGAGCATCCCGTCGGCCAGCAGCCAGGCGACGATCTGCTCGATGTTCTGCGCCGCATAGTGGTGTCCTGTGTCCACGAGGACCTTCGCCTGCGGGCCCGCCGCGCGCGCCAAGAGGAGCGCCATGCCCCAGTCGGCGATATCGGTATGGTAGAAGGCCGGCTCGAACGGCTTGTACTCCACGAGCAAGCGCTGTTCCGCGGCAAGCTCGCTCGCCAGCCGGGCGAGGCCCTCTTCGAACCATTGCCGCCGGCGCCGGATGTTGGCCGTGCCGGGGTAATTGGACCCATCGGCGAACCAACAGGAAACGTCTCGACTCTCGACGCGCTGTCCAATGCGCACGCTTTCCAAGCCATGCTCGAGCGCTCGCTGGCGGGTCGCCTCCTCTGGATTGCCGAACGAGCCGTGCTTGTACTCCTGGTCTTGGAAGAAGTTCGGGTTGATGGCGCCGGGCCGTACACCGCAGCGGCGGGCGAGAGCTGTCACCGCGCCCGCGTCGCCGAGGCCCCCCGGAAAGTCCCACTGCACGTGGAGCGCAACGGTCGGACAGACTCCGGTGAGCGCATGCACCTGACCGGCATCGGCGAGCTTCTCCTCAATGGTGGTCGCTGCGGCCGGCTGGAGGTACTTGCCAAACCTCGTGCCGGTATTGGCAAAGCCCCAGGAGGGAAGCTCGATGCGAAACGTCTCGAGAGCGCCGAACACCTGCTCTGCCAGTCGTGCCTTCATGGGAAGAGCGTGCCATCCACCTCGCCCGAGCGCAACCCCGTTCTCACGGGGAGGGGGCATTCTGCAATGCGACACCACACTAGGTAGGGCCGCCTCGCCGAGGCGGCCGTGACGGCGCGGGAGGCTGACGCGC
>WHTT01000104.1 GCA_009377605.1 Luteitalea sp. | reverse complement strand
GAGCGCGGAGCGCGAAGGCGTGAACGCGCCGTCACGGCCGCCTCGGCGAGGCGGCGAGGCGGCCCTACCTAGTGGGCTGTTACCGTGATTACTGGCTGATGGTATTGGTCTCATTTGGCATCGTTACCTGGAACTCTGCCGACGTCATCGCCGGCTGCCTCGCTTCGGTGCGACAGCAGGGCGGCGTGGCGGCCGAGCTCCTCGTCTGGGACAACGGCTCGAGAGACGACACGCGCGCACAGCTCGATGTGCTGACGCGGCCGGGCGAGCGGATCTACGTCGACGCCAACGTCGGATTCTCGGCAGCACACAACGCGCTCATCGCTCGCAGCCGCGGCGAGTACTACGTCGCGGTCAACCCGGACGTCGTCTTGGCGCCCTCCTTCACCAGCGCGATCGTGGACGCGCTCGAGCGAGATCCGCATGCGGGATCCGCGACAGGCAAGCTGCTTCGGCTGGACGATCCACAGATCATCGACTCGACCGGCATTCGCATGCTGCCGTCACAGCGCCATGTGGATCGCGGGGCCGATTGTGTGGACACTGGTCAGTACGACCGCGTGGAATACGTCTTCGGGGCCTCGGGCGCCGCTGCCTGCTACGGTCGTCGCATGCTCGAAGATGTCCGCATCGGCAGCGAGTACTTCGACGAGGACTTCTTCGCGTTCCGCGAGGATGCGGATCTCGCCTGGCGCGCCCAGCTCCTGGGCTGGCGATGTTTGTACGTCCCCACGGCGCGCGCGTGGCACAGGCGGCGCGTGACACCGGAGCGGCGACTGCGGCTGCCCGCCGAGATCAATCGCGCCTCTGTGCGCAACCGTTTCCTCCTCAGGCTCAAGAACCAAACGCTGGGCCATGCGTTGACCTTCGCCGCTCCCGGCCTGTGGCGCGACGCGCAAGTCATCGGCTATGTGCTGTTGCGGGAGCACACCTCGATCCCGGCGCTCGTCGACGTCGTCCGATATCTGCCTCGCGCCCTGGCCAAGCGCCGGACCATCATGCGACGCCGGCGCGTCGCAGACGACCAGATCGTCGCGTGGTTCAGGTCGTGACCGTCGACATGCGCATGCACATCGCTATTCTCGGCACCCGCGGCATTCCCGCCAACTACGGCGGCTTCGAGACGTTTGCCGAGCAGCTCGCCTCGCGGCTCGCAGCACGAGGCCACCACGTGACCGTGTACGGCCGGTCCCACTACGTGGATCGGAGCCTCGGGACCTACCAAGGCGTTCAGCTCGTGGTCTTACCGACGGTCCGGCACAAGTATCTCGACACGGTCCTGCACACGCTGGTGTCGACACTGCACGCGGTCACCAAGCGCTACGACGTGGCGATCGTGTGCAATGCGGCCAACGCCGTCTTCTGCGCGGGCCTCCGCGCCCGCGGCTACAGTGTCGTGCTCAACGTCGACGGAATCGAACGGAGGCGCCGCAAGTGGAACCTGGCCGGACGAGGGTGGTATCTCCTGTCCGAACGCCTGGCGACCTGGCTCCCGAACCGGGTCGTGACCGACGCGCGGGTGATCGACGCCTACTATCACGCGCGGTACCGCTCGGAAACTACCTTCATCCCCTATGGCTGTCGCGTAGGGCGTGAGGCGGGCACGGCTGCTCTCGCGCAGCTCGGGCTCTCGTCCGATCGGTATCTCCTGTATGTCAGCCGGCTCGAGCCGGAGAACAATGCCCACGCGGTCATCGAGGCCTTTGAACGCACGGGCTTGGCGGGCCTCAAACTGGTCGTTGTCGGAAACGCCCCGTATGCCCGAGAATATATCGCCAAGCTACGCGGGATGGCAGGACCAGACGTCGTCTTCGCTGGAGCAATTTACGGCGACGGGTACCGTGAGCTGCAGTGCCACGCGCTGGCGTACGTGCACGCCACCGAGGTGGGCGGCACCCACCCAGCGCTGGTCGAAGCCATGGGCTGCGGAAACTGCGTGATCGTGAACGACGTGCCTGAGAATCGCGAAACGGCGGGCGACGCAGCGCTCTACTTCGAAGCGGCGCGGCCGGGCACCCTGAGCGCCGTGCTGACCCGCGTCGCATCCGAGCCAGACCTGGTCGCGGCCTGTCGGGCCCGCGCCCTGGAGCGTGCACGCGCGCGCTTCTCCTGGGAGCAGGTGACCGATCAATACGAGGCGCTCTGCCGGGAGCTCGTCCAGGGGAGGGCCCGTTGATAGCGGAGCGCGCGCGGCTCGTCACACGACTGTACGTGGTTGCCGATCTCGTCGCAACCGCGACGGCGTTCTATGCCGCGTACATCCTTCGCCGCTTCGCAGCGCCTTGGGTCGATCCCTTCGACTTGATCCAGCGCGTCCTGGCACCGCCCGGGAACTATGTTCCACTGCTGCTCGCCATCCTGGGCCTCTGGGCGTTGATTTTCCGGGCGCACGGCCTGTATGGCCGGCGCTGGGCCCGCACACTGCACACCGAGGTCTCGCGTATTGTTCGAGCGATCGCCATCGGCGGCTTGCTGCTCGCGTTCGTCATCTTCGTCGCGAAGCTCGATTGGGTGAGCCGGCCGCTGGTGATGGGCTTCCTCGTGGTCGATGTCCTGTTCGTCGTCGCCGGACGACGGATCGTGCGCGCAGTCGCGCTCGACTCGACGAGCACCCGCCGAGTGCTGGTTGCAGGCGGCCGGGAGGAAGCATTGACGGCGGCCAGCGACGTGGACGCTCACCGCGAGTGGGGGCTTCACGTCGTTGGTATCGTCACGGACGGTTCCTGGTCGGCTGCCGAGGTCTCTTCTCAACATCCAGTGCTCGGCACGTATGTCGACATCCCCGACCTCGTCGGTGGCGACTTGGTCGTGGACGAAGTGCTCATTGCGCCTTCGACGGGGCGGATCGAGGATTTGCGCGCGCTCGAAGGGGTGTTGCTCCAGCTTCAAGAGCTCGGCGTCACCACACGTTTGGTCGTGAGCTTCCTCCCCCAATCGTTCTCGGACGTGAGCTTCGACGAGCTCGGCGGCTTGCCGCTGCTGAGGTTCAGTACCGCTCCCAAAGACGAGCTCTTGCTCTTCGTGCGCCGGTGCGCCGATGTCCTGCTGGCCGCGAGCTTCGTCACGCTGCTGAGCCCGCTGTTGGTCGTGATTGCCGCCGCCATCAAGGTGACGTCGCAGGGGCCCATTCTCTTCAGGCAGACGCGATGCGGCCTTCACGGTCGTCCCTTCACGTTCCTGAAGTTCAGGTCGATGCGAACCAATGCGGAAGCGCTCAAGCCCGACCTCCAGCCCTTCAACGAGATGGATGGGCCGGCGTTCAAGATGGCCAACGATCCGCGCGTCACGCCGTTTGGCCGCTTCTTGAGGCGGATGAGCCTCGACGAGCTCCCCCAGCTCTGGAACATCCTCAAAGGTGACATGAGCTTTGTCGGTCCACGTCCCGCAGTCGTCGAAGAGGTGCGTCAGTACGCGCCCTGGCAGCGACGCCGACTGACAATGAGGCCGGGCTTGACCTGCTTGTGGCAAGTGAGCGGCCGTAACGAGCTCACCTTCGAGGAGTGGATGCGCCTCGACCTGCAGTACATCGACAACTGGTCGCTCTGGCTGGACATCAAGATCGCCGTCATGACCATCCCTGCCGTGCTCCGGGGTCGAGGGGCACGGTAAATCAGCGTCGTCGCAGACTCATCGCCGCGCGCGCCTCGCGCTCGGCCTCACGGCGCTTGATCGACTCTCGCTTGTCGTGTGTCTTCTTCCCGCGTGCCAGACTCAGCGCCACCTTGACGCGGCCGCCCTTGAAATACATCCGCACGGGCACCAGCGTGAAGCCCTTCTCGACCGCCTTGCCGATGAGCCTGCGAATCTCGGCTCGGTGCAGTAACAGTTTGCGTGGCCGCAGCGGCTCGTGCGCCGCATAGCCCCGGTGGCTATATGGGCTGATATGAGCGTTGTGGAGGTAGACTTCGCCGTCTTCCAGGCGCGCGAAGCTGTCGCGTAGGTTGACACGTCCCTCGCGGATGGCCTTGACCTCGGTCCCCAGCAGCACGATGCCCGTCTCGAGCGTCTCGAAGAGCTCGTAGTCGTGCCGCGCCTTACGATTGTCAGCAATCGGTCGCTCCATAGAAGTTCCAGGGACGAGGGGCAAGGGCAAGGTTGGAGATTTCGATGCTCGCGGCCGGCGTCAGCCGCCCCGCAAACCTCGAACCTCGAATCTTGAACCTCGAACCTCTTGCGCTTCGCCCCTTGCCCCTTGCCCCTTGCCTGCCAGGCGCGACGCCAGCAAAACCGCCTCGATCAGGCTGGATGGATCTGCCGTTCCACGACCGGCGATATCGAACGCCGTGCCGTGATCGACGGACGTTCGAATGATCGGCAGGCCGAGCGTGACGTTGACGGCTGTGCCGAACGCGAGCAGCTTCACCGGGATGAGCCCCTGATCATGGTAGCAAGCAACCACGGCGTCGAACTCGCCGCTTGCCGCCCTGACGAATACCGTATCCGCCGGAAGCGGTCCTGTCACATCGACGCCGCGCTCGCGACAGGCGCGAACGGCCGGCGCCAGCACCTCTTGCTCCTCATGCCCCATCAAGCCATGCTCCCCGGCGTGCGGATTGAGACCAGCGAGCGCCAGGCGGGGCGACTCGCAGCCGAACGCGGGCAGCTCACGGGCGGCGAGATCGAGGGTCGCTTCGACCACTTCTCGTGTGATGAGACGCGGCACATCGGCCAACGGGACGTGGACGGTGACGAGCACCACCCGTAATCGCGGCGACTCGAACATCATCGCCACGCGCGAGGCCCCCGTGAGTGATCCAAGGAGATCGGTGTGTCCCTTCCACGGCAGGCCTGCACGCGCCCATGCCTCTTTGTTGATCGGCGCGGTGGAGATCCCGTCGATGCGACCTGCGCGCGCGTCTTGCACGGCGGCGACCACCGCGTTGTAGGCCGTGCGCCCCGCCTCCGCCGACACCTGGCCAGCCCGAAATCGCGCAAGGTCCGCGTCGCTCGTCGGTCCGTAGCAGACGACCTCGCAAGCCTCACGGACACGCGTGTCAGAGGCCGCCTTCAACGCAATCTCCGGCCCGATGCCAGCAGGGTCCCCCACGGTGATGCCGATTCGCGGCCGTACCATCTCCGCGATGATACTGGAAGAAAACGGGGGCTGTCCCGTTTTCCCGCTCCCCGTCTAGTAAGATCGCTCTGACCAAGGAGGCGTTTTTTGTCACACGTGGATACCGGGATATCGAAGCTTGCGGTGCTCGGCGCCGGCAAGATGGGCGGCACATTGATCCGCGCGCTCGTTGACGCGGCCGTGATCGAGCCCGGTCAGGTCATCGCGACGAGCCGGCACGCCGAGACCGCCACCGATGGCACGCGCCGGTTGGGTGTGGAGGTGGTCACCGACAATCGCGCGGCCATCCGGGGCGCCGAGGTCATTCTCGTGGCCGTCAAGCCGCAGGCTCTCGAAGAGGTGCTGGACGAGATTGGCGGCCTGCTCGAGCCCAACCAGCTCCTCGTGTCGATTGCCGCCTCCGCCACGACCACTTTCATCGAACGGCACTGTGCGCGGCCGGTGCCGGTGGTGCGTGCCATGCCCAACACCCCCAGCTTGGTCCGGGCGGGCATGTCAGTGCTCTGCGCAGGTGTGCAGGCGACTCCGGCGCACCTCAGCACAGCACAGCGTCTCTTTGGCGCGGTCGGCCGTACGCTCGTCCTCGACGAAAAGCACATGGACGCCGTCACGGCGCTCGGCGCCAGCGGAACCGCGTTCGTGTACGTCGTGCTCGAATCGCTTGCCGAGGGCGGCGTGAAGGTCGGCCTTCCGCGTCACATTGCGACGGAGCTGGCGGCACAAACGTGTCTGGGTGCAGCCAAGATGGTCCTCGAAACAGGCGAGCACCCGGCGCTCCTCAAAGATGCGGTCACCACCCCAGCCGGGTGCACCATCGACGGGCTCCTGGCGCTCGAGGAGGGAGGCCTCCGCGTCACGTTGATCAAGGCTGTCGTGGAGTCCACGTTGCGCGCCGGGCAGCTGCTTACGAAGTAACGAGTGACTGTCTTTACAGCTGCATCACGACCCAGTCGGCAACCGTCTTGGGGCTGATGTTGCGATCCAGGGCGACGAGCCCTTGATCGATCGTCCGGTAGGCGCGCACGAGCCGGCCGACGTCGAATCCGTGCGCCGCCTCTGATAGCAGTTGCTGTATGTCGGCATTGGCGAGCCGCTGCGGAAGCGCGCTGCTCACGGTCACGCCGACATCTCGCAGGAGCACGCTCAGCGCCTCGAGGCGGCGCCCAAGGAGCTCGCGCTCGGGTGTGGCTCCCCCTCCGCGCGGTCGCGCGCCGCGCGACGCGCTTCGCCCCTTTCTCTCCGCCGCTCTCATGAGTCGCTGCGCAAGCTCCAAGCGCAGGCGGGGCGCCGGCCTCACAGCGAGGCCGCGCAACACGTCCGCTGCAACGGATCGTGCCTCCGTGACCTCATCGCCCTCGTCTGCCAGCGCGCGCGCGAAGCAGCCACCCGCCACGGCAGCCGCCGCCCGGGCCCGCGCCGACGTGAACCCGTGCTGCGTCACCAAGCAGCCAGCAATGTCGTCGGCGTCGATCAGGCCAAAACGGAGCCGCTGGCAGCGTGATCGTACGGTCGGCCGCAACAAATCCGGACGACCGGTCACGAGCACGAAGACCGAGGAGGGCGTCGGCTCCTCGAGCGTCTTGAGGAGCGCATTTTGTGCCGCCTCGGTCATCGCATCCGCGTCGTCGACAATGATGACGCGCCGCCGGCCCTCGAATGGCCGATAGTTGGCTTGGTCGATCACTTCGCGGACAGTATCCACAGCAATTGCGCCGCGCTCGTTTGGTGTCAGCAGCCGCACGTCGGCGTGTACGCCACGGCCGATGCGTGCGCACGCCGTGCATCGCCCGCAAGCGTCACGAGAATCGGGAATCGGCCATGAGCGAGCCTGGTGGCTCGCCGCAGGCGGGCCGCCAGGCGAGTCGAATGGCTCCAGGCAGTTGAGCGCCTGCGCGAGCGCCACCGCCGTCATTCGCTTGCCTACGCCATTGGGACCGGCGAAGAGCAAGGTCGGCGGCAGCGTTTCCTGCCGCACCGCTCGTGCGAGTAAGGCGCGCATCTGGCTGTGGCCAGCGATGTCTCGAAAGGGCATATCGCGCTCTGTCGCTAACCGACGTCACCGAGCATCGTTCATCACGAAACGGCGCGCTTTCATGTCGAACCGCGGCAGCGCACCTGCCTCGACCACGCTGACCGGGACCGTGAGGCCCAGTGCCTCCTGGAGCTGTCGCGAGACCCTACCCGCGAGCCCGGCCTCGTCTGTCGCTGCACCCAGCTCGATTTCGACCGCGAGCGATCGCATCGCCCGCCCGTGCGAGACAGTGGATCGAAACTCGACGATCTCGCTGAAGCGGCGCACCACGGCCTCGATGGCGGCTGGATAGACGTTCACGCCGCGGATGCTCACCATATCGTCGGTCCGTGCGAGGACACCGCCCTCGAGCCGCGCCCACGTTCGCCCGCAAGGGCAGGCCTCGGAGCGCCTGACAACGACATCGCCGGTGCGATAGCGAATGGCGGGACTCGCCGTCCGCCCCAGATTGGTCACCACCAGCTCACCCATCTCTCCGTCCGGCACCGCACGACCGGTCGACGGATCGAGCACCTCGCAGATGTACTCGCCCTCGTTGAGGTGGAGGAAGCCGGGACCTTCCCAACACT
Organism: Luteitalea sp.; assembly: GCA_009377605.1. Classification (NCBI taxonomy): domain Bacteria; kingdom Pseudomonadati; phylum Acidobacteriota; class Vicinamibacteria; order Vicinamibacterales; family Vicinamibacteraceae; genus Luteitalea; species Luteitalea sp. Next base: position 11,728 of record WHTT01000104.1, on the reverse strand, counting down.
CGAAGCCGATCGGGCCCACCTCGGTCAGACCGTAGTGATCGATCACGCGCGCGCCCCAGCTTTCCTCGATCCGCTGGCGCGTTGCCGGGATGCTGCCACCTGGCTCGCCGGCCACGATCAGCACCCGCACGCTGCTCTCCGACAACGCGCGCGTCGCAGCCCCTCCCTCGCCCGCCGATTCCGCCAATCGAAGGGCGTAGGTCGGCGTGCAACACACGACCGTGGCGGCGACCCCGTCGATGATCGCCAGCCGGAGCTGGCTCGACATGCCGCCGCCGGGCACACACAGCGCACCCAGCTGACTTCCCGCGTCGAACGCCGTCCAGAAGCCGAGGAACGGCCCAAAGGAAAAAGGAAAGAACACGCGATCCGCGCTGCTGACTCGAGCGCCGCGGTACACAGCTTTCCAGCACGCCAACGCCCACTGCCAACTGGCGTTCGTATCCAACCACCTCAGTGGCCGATCCGTCGTCGAGGATGTCTGGCTATAGCGCGTGTAGTGCTCGACTGGCTCGGTGAGCACTGTGCCCCAAGGGGGATGCTCCTTTTGATCTTTCACCAGCTCCGCCTTGGTCGTCAGCGGCAGCACCGTGAGATCCGCGGGAAGTTGCAGTGCCTCGATCCGAATGCCTGCCTGTTCCAGTTTGTGCGTGTAGAAAAGGCTGCGACCGTAGATGTCGGACAGCAACTGCTCGAGCCGTCGCGCCTGCATCGCCTCGAGCGTTTGACGGTCACTGGCTTCACTGGCTAGCAGCATAGAGACAGGAGAGATCAGGGTCGTCTTCCGTCCGGAAGCACCAACTCATTCGACCTCGGCTCGGAACCTGCGGTCGGTCGGCCAGCGTCCTGGCCAGCATCCCAGGACGGAACCAGCTGCTTGCCAGGCCCGTACAGCGACTCCATCGGCTTCCAGACGTTGTCTACGCGGTCGGTGAAGAGGTCACCAATCAGCAGATCCGTGATCGTGCCGCGCAGCTCAGGGTAGCGACGGACGAAGCCGCCGAAGCTGAAGCCGTCGTAGTACTCACACACCAGACGCCGCATGCGGTCGACGCCCTGATTGAAGGGCGGCCCCCACTTACCCAGCTGCTGCGCACTCGTGTCACCGACCGCGAGTCCTTCGGCCACCGCATCGGCCGCAAGCTCTCCCGATCGCAGCGCCAAGAGAACGCCAGAGGAGTACAGCGGATCGAGAAACCCAAAGGCGTCACCCACCAGGACCCAACCATCGCCGGCAACGGCCTTGGCTCGGTACGAGTAATCTCTCGTCGCAAAGTACCCGGTCATACGGCGCGCGGACGACACGCGCTCTTTGACGGCACTGCAACGTTCGACCTCTTCTTGATAGGTTTGCTCGTGGCTCGTCCTTCCCTTGAACAGATGGTCGAACGGTGCCACGACGCCGACGCTGACGACGTTGTCGTGCAACGGGATGTACCAGAACCACCCATTCTTCGTTGCCGTCTGCAGCACCAGCGTGGCGCCCTCGTCGCGGCCCGTGTCGCGATAGGCGCCCTCCCAGTAGGTCCAGATGGCGCCCTTGTTGAGGACAGGGTCCCAGACACGAAGCTTCAAGCGGTTCTGCAGCAGCGCACTCTGGCCGCTCGCGTCGACGACCACCTTCGCACGGATCTCGCGCCGGGAGCCATCCTCGTCACGAATCTTGACCCCAACCGCGCGATCCTCCTCGAACAGCACCTCGAGCACGTGGACGCCCTCGCGTACATCGACGCCCTGCTCGCGGGCGTGCACCAGCATCATCTGGTCGAACTCGCTGCGCACGACCTGCCACGTCTGTGAGCATTCGTGCGGTTTGTTGTCCCAGAAGTAGAACGGTGCCGACTGCTTACCGTTGGCGCTCACAAACTGCACGCTGTATTTCTTGACGAAGGGGCTCTGCTGCATCTTCGGCAGCATGCCCAGACGCTCGAGCACCCAGTAGGTCTCTGGGATCAGCGACTCGCCGATATGAAAGCGCGGAAAGCGTTCCCGCTCGAAGAGCTGTACGCGATGCCCCTGCCGTGCGATCAACGTGGACACGGTCGATCCTGCAGGACCACCGCCGATCACGATCACATCCACGCCGTTGGTGACACTCGTCTGCTGCCCCGACATTGCTCTATCGTATCAGACGGTCTCGAACCGAATTCGTCCACTCGCCGCCTCAAACGAGCGGCAGGACCTCGACGATGTCGCCGATCTTCGCGCCGCCGAGGAGCACGTCGGTCCGCCGCCCATACAGTGTTCGCGGCTCGCGCATCCAGAAGACGCCCATCATCTCGGGATTCGGCGTGACCGCGAGAAACACCCGGGCTCGGCTCTTGAAGTCGACGCCTCGTCTGCGCAGAATGCGCCCGAGTGGAACCTCGTTGCGGAGGATCTCGGCGCGGACACGCGGCCTGAACGCACCCAGCTGTATGCGAATCGCGCCCATTTCGACGGGCCGCCCAGAATACTCCTGCACGAGCAGCACGCGACGGAAGTACGACCCGCGGGCCGAAAACGTCGAGAGCGGGCGCAGGAGAAGCGGGCCACCAAAGCGCCGCTCGAGCGTCACCGTCATGTCGCTCTCGTGAACCAGCATCGAGCGGTAGGGAGGGGGAATCTCGTCAGATGAGACCACCTCCACCTTTGGCTTGGCGAGTCCTGCCCGCGCGTAAACGACGTCGAGAGGGTAGAGGATGCCGTTGCTCGAAGCGGGGTCGCGGCGTCTCGCCGCCACCCGCGGCGGCTGCGGACGTGTCGATCTCCTAAGAGTCATCAGGTGTAACGAATTCCGGCGTGTTGTGGCAGGAAGAACCTCTGAAGCAACGCATCGACACGCAGCAGTCCCTTGCGTGACAACGCCACGACCTCCTCGCCGACCGTCTGCACATGGCCTTCGGCAGCCAGCGACGCCAGCTGATCGTGAAACCGCTCGAGCACGTTCACGTCGTACTTGCCCGCGAAGTACGCCGGCCGGATCCAGCCTCGCTTGAGCTGCAGCACCAGCTCACGAATCATCCGCTCCTCGTCGCTTGGACGATAGGCACGACTGAGCGGCACCTCTCCACGCTGAATCACGTTGGTGTACGACTCCCACGTATCGACATTCTGCAGGTGGACGCCGTTGATGTGACCGAACGACGCAACGCCCAAGCCAGCCAAGTCGGCCCCCTGCCAGAGCCGGTCGCGGTAGATGAACTTCGTGCGCGTTGGATCCTTGACGGCTGTGTAGGCACTGCCAACGTGATAACCGGCGCGCTCGAGCACTTCGAACGCCTCGTCGACCCAACGGCGTTTGGTCGACCAGTTCGCCACGTGCTCGGCGAATTGACCGCTCCCCTTCAAGAGGTCACGGCTGATCGTCGTGTTGTACGGCAGCTCCATCTGGTAAATCGTGACGCTGTCCGGTTCGAGATCGAGCGTCTTCCTCACCGCCGCGCGCCAGGTCTCGTTGGTCTCGCCCAACATCCCGGCAATGAGATCGATATTGAGCTGTGGAAACTGGAGCGCGCGGGCGAACTGATATGCCCGGTTGATCTCCGGCGAGCGATGCGCCCGCCCGTTCAGCTCCAGCACACGATCCTCGAAGCTCTCCACGCCGAGGCTCAGTCGCGTCACGCCCAGCTGCCGAATTGCAGACAGCTTGCTCTCGGTCAGCGTTCCAGGCTCGCACTCGAAGGTGATCTCCTCCGCCTCGCGCCAGCCAGCCACGGCCGTCAGCCGATCGACCAGCCCTTGGAGCTGGCGCGTCGACAGAAACGAGGGGGTCCCGCCGCCGAAGTACACGAAGTTGAGCGTGCGATTGGCAATGGCGGGAAGCCGAGCGTAGATCTCCCATTCACGGGCCAGCGCGTCGAGGTACTCGGCGACATCCCTGGCGTTCTTGTCGGTGTACACACGGAAGTAACAAAAGTGACACCGCTTCCGGCAAAACGGGATGTGCAGGTAGAGGCCGAGTGGCACACCTTCGGCCGGGGCCGCACTCAGCGCCGGTATGGCATCCGCCTCGACCGCCTCGTGCGACCACACCGAAAACGGCGGGTAGTTCGCGACGAAATAGCTGCCGACCTCGGTCTCCTCGGCAAGCGCCGTGTGGGTGGACTCGCTCATCTAGTCACTATAGCAAGGGACAAGGGGTCAAGGGGTCAAGGGGTCAAGGGGTCAAGGGGTCAAGGGATCAAGGGATCAAGGGATCAAGGGGTCAAGGGATCAAGGGAGGGCCGCCTCGCTTCGGCGGCGGTCATCTCACCGAGGCGTCCGGACGGCGCGTTCGGCGAACGCCCTACCGACACTGAACCTTGCCCTAGATCCCTTTACCCCTTGCCCCCTAGATCCCTTTACCCCTTACCCCTTGATCCCTTGACCCCTTGATCCCTTGATCCCTTGATCCCTTGTACCGGTTCCCCCCCGCCCTCGCGGATCGCCCCCAAGTGTTACACTCTCCTCGCCCATGTGGCACGACAGGCGCCGGATGGCGGCGTTCTTGCTGCTCTTCGGCTCGATCTTCGGCTACGAAATCTCCCGGCTGTTCTTCGTTCAGCACGGCACGCCTCGCGTCTCGCCGGCCCGCGGGCGCACGACGCTCATTGACGACATCAGTGGCCGCCGGGAGGTCGCACAGACCTTCAGGATCGACGCCGACGGGTTCGACGGCATCAGCGTGCACGCCCGACCGAGACGAGGGGACGTCGCTGGAGATGTTGTCTTCGAGCTGTACGACGTCGTCGCCGGTCGGGACCGATTGGTCTATCGCGTCGCGCACCCTGCGGAAGAGGTCGTCGCCGACCAAGCATTCCGCCTCAGCTTCCCCTCCATCGTGCCCTCGCGCGGGCGGCACTTCCGCCTTCGCGTGCGCGCACCGAGCACGCCCGCGGAGCGCCCAATCGCCCTCGTCGCCGCTCTCACGGACGAGTATGACGGAGGTCAGCTGTTCGTTGACGGCCGCGAGCAATGGGGCGACCTCGTCTTCGAAACCTCGGCACGTTACGCCACGGTCCCTTGGCTGCTCGATCAGATCATGCCGCTTGGCCCCTGGTGGCTCCGCACCTGGTGGTTTGCAAGCGCGCTCTTTCTCATCTGGAACACAGCGCTCGCGTATGCCTGTTTCTTGGCGATTGCCCGTGCCAACGGCGCTCGGCCGGAGCAAGCGCGCCACACCCTGGATGGCACGAGCCGCGGGACGGATCGAAGGGCGGACACCCACCCGCGCCAGGCGCCAATGCCCGTTCAGCTCTCCCGAAGGCGCGCCTCAGCGGCGAAGCGCTGGTTCGCAGCGGTGTTGGTCCCTCTGGTGGGCACCGCCGGCTGGCCGACACCGAACGACGAGGTGATCAACCTGCTCGATCGCTTTTCTGAAGCGCGGAAGGAAACAGACCTCGGTCAGTTACACCTCGCATTCGCGCTCACCCCGGTGACGATTCGCGATGAGCGCAAGCCGGCGCTGCTCGAGCTCCCGCCCAGTGTCGCGACCTGGAGGCTACAAGTACCGCCCGAGGCCACATTTGTTGCCGATATTGGCCTCGCTCCGCACACCTGGACCATGCCCACCGACGGCGCGATCTTCATCGTCGAGATCATCGATCGGCACAGGCGGTCCGAGCTGGCGAGGCTGGAGCTGGCGCCGTTCATCGTGCCGGAGCAGCGGCGCTGGTTCCCCGTGCGTCTCGATCTGCGGCCCTGGGCAGGACGCACCGTCGACTTCGTCCTGCGCACGGACCCCGGCCGCGCAAACAACCCGGTGAACGATGCATGCGTGTGGGGTTCACCGCGCATCGTCGCGCCGCGTGCGCCTGCCACGCGCACGACACGAGGCGTGTGGCGCTAGGTTAGGGCGCCCAAGTAGGGCGCCCTCAGGTAGGGCCGCCTCGCCGAGGCGGCCGCCCGCCACCGGTCTGCGATACGATAGGCGGTCATACCACTAGGAGGAAGGCGATGGGGCAGGTCACACGACGGGATTTTCAGAAGACTGCGCTCGGCCTGGGGCTGAGCACTGGTCTGACGACCGCGCTCGGCAGCGGGCGACTGTCCGGGGCGAACAGCGGCGTCGCCGAGCGTGCGTCTCCCGCCGAAAGCTTTCGCGGACCCTATTGCTTCTTTTCCAAGCATCTCCCCGACTTGGCATGGGGCGAGCTTGGCCGCACGGTGAAAGAGGCGGGCTTCGATGGCGTCGACCTCACCGTGCGGCCCGAGGGACACGTGCTGCCAGAGCGCGTCGCCACGGATCTGCCGCGCGCGATCGAGGCCATTGCGGCGTCTGGCGTGCCGGTCCCGATGGTGACCACGAGCCTGCTCTCGGCAGAGGATCCGGCGGCCGTGCCCACCTTCGAGGCGGCGAGCAAAGGCGGCGTGCGCCTCCTCAAGCCTGGCTACTACAAATACAGCCTGAAAGACGTGCCGCGAGAGCTGGCGGATGCGGGGCGCCAGCTCGCATCCTTGGCCGACCTCGGCCGCCGCTACGACATGGTTGTTGGCTATCACACCCATGCAGGCTACGTGGGTGGACCAACGCTCGACTTTCTACCGGAAATCGAGAAGCTGGACGCGCAGGTAGTTGGCGTCTACTTCGACATAAGACATGCGGTTATCGAGGGAGGCCGTATCGGCTGGCAACTTGCCGCCGCGCTGGCCATGCCGCGGCTGCGAATGATTGCTGTCAAGGACTGCGTGTGGCGGAAGGATGAGAAGGGCCGATGGCGTGACGGGCATTGTCCGCTGGGCGAGGGCATGGTGGACTGGCCCGCGTTCTGTCGAATGCTCGCGCAGGCGGACTACCAGGGCCCCGTGTCGATGCACATCGAGTACGACATCGATGGCGCGACGCCCGCATCCCGACGCGACGGCATGATCGAAGCCGCTCGTCGTGATCTGGCATTCGTGAAGGGGCAGATGGAGGAGGCATATCGGGGATGAGGGCGATGCACACTCGGCGAGAGTTTCTTGGATCGACGGCCGCGCTCGCCGGAGTTGCGCTGGCGCCTGCTTGCCTGCGTCGCGCGGCCGGAAAGCCCTCGGACATTCGAGTCGAGGACGTTCAATTCAGGTACCAAGATTATCTCTATCGCACGCCCTATAAGTTCGGCGGTACGGCTACTGATCGCATCACGATTCTCGACGTGTTGTGCCGCGTTCGCACGCGGGACGGTAAGGTCGCGCATGGCTGGGGCTCGATGCCGCTCGGGAATGTGTGGTCCTTTCCGTCAAAGACTCTGAGCTACGACCAGACGCTGAACGCCATGAAGGCGCTGGCGTCGCGGGTGCGCGACTTGCTGGCGGCCTACAAGGAACAACAGCACCCGGTGGACATCACCTGGACCCTCGAGCCCGAGTATCTCAAGGCTGCCGATGCGGTCACAGCCGCGCAGGATCTGGCGGAGCCCATTCCAAAGCTCTGTACCCTCGTCGTTGTCAGCCCATTCGATGCCGCGCTCCACGACGGCCTCGGCAAGGCCTACGGACGGAGTGTCTACGGCATGTATGGGCCGGAGCACATGACGCACGACGTCGGCCATTACTTGGGGGACCGCTTCACCGGCCGTTATCTTGAGGAGTACGTGCGCCGAACGCCGCAACGGCGTATGGCGTTGTATCACGCCGTTGGCGCGCTCGATCCCATCGAGGAGAGCGACATCACCGAGCGGATTGGCGATGGGCTGCCAGAGACGCTGCCCGAGTGGACTCGCGCGAACGGCTTGACGCACTTCAAGATCAAGTTGAATGGCAGCGACCTCGAGTGGGACGTCGAGCGTGTGCTCCACGTCGACCGTGTGACCGCGACGACACAGCGCGAGCGTGGCGTCGCCAAATGGTTCTACTCTCTCGACTTCAACGAACAATGCCCGAACGTGGAATACCTCTTGGCCTTCATACGTCGCATTAAGGAGAAGGCGCCGGAAGGCTTCACACGCATCCAGTACATCGAACAGCCGACCGCACGAGATCTCGCGGCGCATCGTGAGAACGTGATGCACGAAGCCGCCAAGATCAAGCCGGTGGTCATCGACGAGTCGCTCACGGATTACGACAGTCTCCGCTTGGCGGGCGAGATGGGATACTCCGGCGCGGCGCTCAAGGCCTGCAAAGGCCAGAGCCAAGCGCTTCTGCTCGGCGCCGCCATCCAGGAGCGCAACATGTTCCTGTGCGTTCAGGACCTGACCTGTCCGGGGGCGTCGCTGGTGTTATCGGCTGGCTTGTCGGCGCACGTGCCGACGGTTGCGGGTATCGAAGCGAACGCTCGTCAGTATGTGCCGGTTGCCAGCAAGGGGTGGGAGGATCGCTACCCGGGCCTGTTCGAGATCACGGACGGCACCGTGAATACTTCTACATTGAACCGGCCCGGTCTGAGCCTGCCGCCACGCACGACCTTGTAGAGCGTGGACATCCTCCGTACGCGCAATACAACCGTCACGGGTGCGGCTGATCCTCGGGACGTGGAGGTTTTCGGCGCTCGCGGTTCTCCGGTTCTTTGTCGTCCTTCTGATCCTTGTCGTCGTCGCCACGGCGACCGAACAGCCGCGACCAGAAGCCGCGCTTCTTCTTCGGCTTCGCTGGCTCGACCTCCTCATCCGCAGGCTTTGCCTCGGCGCGTGCGGCTTCACCTTCCGGCTCCTCGTCGCGGGCGTCTTCTGATGCACCTTCTGTCGTGCCATCGGGTGACGGAGGCGGTGGTTGGACGCCCGTCGGCGGGAGGCCCGCCTGCGCGGGCTTCCCGTCTGGCTGATCGCGACCAAGCCAACCGGCCATGCGCTCGAGGAAGTCGGGCCGTGTGTGCAGGTCGCACGTTTCGGTCGGCTCGGAGCCGCGGCGGAAGTACTCGGTGTAAACCATCGACTTCACGTCGAAGTTGCCGTCCGGCAAAACGACGTCGACGTACTGGCAGCCTTCGGCCGCGCGCTTGCCAGAGACACGGCAGACATCAGCGCCCACGACGCCCGCCGGCCGCTCGAGCCACTCGGCCTCCTCGTCACGCGTCGCGGCCTTCATGATCGTTGCCCACAGCGGCGCGGCGATTTCTGCAGCGTAGCCGTTCGCTATGATTTGGCGGGGGTGATCGAAGCCCACCCAAACGCCCGTTGCGAGGTGGGGCGTGAAGCCGACGAACCAGGCGTCGTTGTAGTTGTTGGTGGTGCCGGTCTTGCCGGCGGCGGGCAGCCGGAAGCCCAGCTGACGCACGCGCCAGGCCGTCCCTCTGTTGAGCACGTCCTGGAGCATGTTCGCCACGATGAAGGCCGTCTCCTCGGAGAAGACGCGGGCGGATCGTGGCCGGGCCTCGTAGAGCACGTTGCCCTCGCGGTCCTCGATGCGGCGAATGACAGTCGGTTCGTAGAGCAACCCGCCGTTCGCGAACGCGGCGTAGGCGGCTGTCATGGCCTCGAGGGTGACCTCGCCTGCTCCCAAAACGATGGACGGTACGCTCGGCAGCTTGCCGAAGCCCAAGTGCGAGATGTGCGTCATTGCCGTGCCGAGCCCGACCGTGCGCAACATCCGCACCGCCGCACGGTTGCTCGACGTCCGTAACGCGATCCGCATCGTCATCTCGGCCGTTTCGGCGTGCTCGTCCTCTGGCACCCAGTCGCCTTCCGGCGTGAGCACGGGGTCGTCCAGATCCGTCAGCATCGTCGTCGGCGAGTACCCCTCTTCGATGGCGGCCGCGTACACGAAGGGCTTGAACGCGGATCCAGGTTGCCGTCTCGCCTGCACAGCACGATTGAAACGGCTCTCCTTGAATTGGCGGCCGCCGACCATTGCACGTACGGCTCCATATCTTGGATCGATGGTAACCAACGCTCCCTGGAGATAGTCGGGGGCCTCTCCGTCGTCGGCGTTCCTCGCGCTCCGCGGCGGGTGCTCATAGCCAGGCCGGCGCTCGAGACGTGCCAGCTCCTGCTCCAGCAGCTTCTCCGCCTCACGCTGCAACGGCGTATCGAGCGTGGTGTAGACCTTCAGCCCACCTTCGGAGACGCGCTCCCATCCGAAACGCTGGACCAGCTCACGCTGCACTTGTCGCTTGAAGTACTGGCCAAAGCCTTCATCGAGGTGGAGACCATTCTCCAGAAAGACGAGCTCGTGGAGCGCCTGCTTGTGTTGCGACTCATCGATGGCGCCGCTTTCGCGCATCGCCTGCAGCACCACATTGCGACGTGCCACGGCTTTCTCGCGGTTGATCGTCGGGGCGTAGGTCGACGGGGACTTGACGAGACCAGCGAGCAGCGCCGCCTCGGCGACCGTGACGTCAGAGGCGGGCTTACCGAAGAAGCCGCGCGACGCGGCCTCTACCCCGTAGTAGCCGTCGCCGTAGTACACCTTGTTCAAGTACAGCTCGAGAATCTTCTCCTTGCTGAACGTCTGCTCGAGTGAAAGCGCGAGGAGCGCTTCCTTGATCTTGCGTCGAAGGGTTCTATCGAGCGTAAGAAAGCTCTGACGCGCGAGCTGCTGTGTAATCGTGCTGCCGCCTTGCCATCGTCGTCCCGTGCGAAGGTTGTAGACGGCGGCACCGGCAATGCGGACCAGGTCAACGCCCGCGTGTTTGAAGAATCGCTGATCTTCGATGGCGATCGTGGCTTTGATCACATGAGGCGAGACCTTCTCGATCGGCACGTCCATGCGACGCTCACGAAAGATCGCGAACGCCGGCTCGTCATCCATGTCGTAGATGACCGTCGTTTGGGCCATCTCGCCGATGTTTCCCAGCTCGTCGCGACCGGGCAGAGCACGCTGGACATCCCAGGCGAGCCAGGCGAGCGCACCAAATGCGCCCCAGACCATCAGGGAGACCAGAAGCACCGAGACGAATGCCACGCCGGGACGGCCTTCGAAGAGGTAGCGGACGCGGCCGGCCCATGCGCCGTGTCCGAAATCCCGCAGGCGGTTCACGACGCGTGTGCGCATAGGGTCTTTCCTCACTTTCGTCGAAGCTGAGCTGTGCGAGCGCAGCCTCACCTCGATGCTTTAATGATACGTCACTGCGCTGCGGAAGAATGGCTGGCGCGCGCTCGTGTGGGGAGCTGCATCGTCACGGACGAGGCGGAAGGGGATGGTGAGGGATCGGTGATCGTTCAGGGCTTCCGACGACCCTGTCGCTGCTCTCGGGACTTTCCGCTCTTCGGAGACTTTGCGCCTTTGCGGGACTCTGCGTCCTTGCGAGCCGTTGCACGCTTGGTGGACTTTGCAGCCTCGGGAGACTTCTCGGCCTTGCGAGGCTTTGCACCTTTGGGAAACTTTCCACGCTCGGGCGCCGGTGGTGACAGGGTTGACCGTCCTGACTGCGAAGGCTCTAGCGCCTTTGCAGTCGGCCGCGGTTTCGGATAGCGCATGTGCGATACCGGCGGCTGTAATGTCGAGCGCTCGATCCCACGCGCGGTCAGCTCTCCACTTGCTCTACCGGTGAAGGCTTCCAGAGCGAGTAACAGGCCCGTCACCGCCTCCTGCCGCTCTTGCACGGTGAGCTGCCGGCCTTGGCGCTCCCTCTGCCCCATCGCCTCGAACAGCTCTGCCAACGAAAGTTCCATCGCAAGCGACGCACGGATGAGTGTTTCGAGCCTGCTGTTCCCTTCGCCACGCTCGAGTCGTCCCAGGCTCTCCTTGTTGACGCCAGCGTTATCGGCCAGCGCCTCGCGGCTCCTGAAGCCACGTCGCTTGCGCAATGCTATGAAGGACCTCGCGAAGAGATCCTTGATCTCCTGGATTTCCTGCCGTCGCCGGAGCTCTTCTTCCGTGGGTGGCTCTGCTTCTCTGCGTGGCGTCCTGG
>WHTT01000103.1 GCA_009377605.1 Luteitalea sp. | reverse complement strand
CAATCGTGCGGAAACATTCGTTGGGTCGAACTTCGGCTTCTTCGGCGTGGCTCGGCTCCGGCCCGGCATCACGCTCACGCAAGCCAACGCTGACGTGGCGCGCATGATTCCGCTCGTGTACGACCGGTTTCCACTGCCGTCTGGATTGAGTCGTCAGATGCTCGACAGCGTTCGGATGGAGCCAAACGTTCGTCCGCTGGCGGCCGATGTGATCGGAGACGTGGGACAGGTCCTGTGGGTCTTGCTTGGCACGGTGGGCATCGTGTTGCTGATCGCGTGCGCCAACGTGGCGAATCTCTTTCTGGTGCGAGCGGAAGGACGTCAGCAGGAGATTGCGGTTCGTGCCGCGCTGGGGGCGAGCCGCGGGCGCATCGCTCGCGGGCTGCTTTCCGAGAGTGTCGCGCTGGCGCTCGCTGGCGGGTCGCTCGGTCTGTTGCTCGCATGGCTTGGTGTGCACCTGCTCGCGAGGATCGCGCCGTCACGCTTGCCTCGGATCGAGGAGATCGCCATCGATCCGGTGGTGCTTCTCTTCACGCTGGCCATCTCGGTGATCACGGGCGTGATGTTTGGCCTGATTCCCGTCATGAGACTCGGGGCGCCCAGCGTCGCCGCACTCAAGGAGGGCGGCCGCTCGGCCAGCGACGCACCAAGGCGGCAGCGGGCGCGCAATGCGCTCGTCGTGACGGAGGTCGCGCTCGCGCTCGTCCTCTTGATCGTATCCGGCCTGATGGTTCGGACATTTATAGCCTTGCGCCAGGTCGAGCCCGGCTTCGTCCGACCCGAGGAGGTGCATACGTTCCGGGTCTCGATTCCCGAAGCGCTCCTCGAGGATCCGGAACAGACCACTCGGACGCACGCGGAGATCAGCGAGCGCCTTCGACACGTGCCCGGCGTCACCTCGGTGGGTCTCGCCTCGTCGGTCACGATGGACGGCAGCAGCGGTCAGGACGCCGTGTGGGTAGAGGGCAGTTTGTATGAGGACGAGCAGGTACCTCCGCTTCGCCGAAGGAAACGGATTGCGCCCGGGTACTTCGAGACGATGGGGAACCGCGTGATCGCCGGCCGTGCGATCACGTGGGCCGACATCTATCAGTACGCGCCGGTGGTGATGGTGTCCGACAACTTCGCCCGTGAGTACTGGCAGGAACCGGCTGCTGCTCTCGGGAAGCGCGTCCGACAGGGTCCCTACGATCCCTGGCGTGAGATCATCGGGGTCGTCGGCAACGAGCGCGACAATGGCGTGCACAGGCCGGCGCCAACCATCGTGTACTGGCCAGTGCTCATGAAACGCGGGGATTCGGAGCCCGTTGACGTCGCGCGCACGATGGCCTACGCCATTCGGTCACGACGGATGCAGTCGCCGACGTTTCTAGGCGAGATTCAGGAAGCCGTCTGGTCCGTGAACCCGAACCTGCCGCTCGCCGACGTGCAAACGCTCGATGACATTCGCGCCGCTTCCATGGCCCAGACATCCTTTGCCATGGTCATCCTCGCTATTGCTGCGTCCGTGGCCCTGCTCCTCTGCGTCGTGGGCATCTACGGGGTGATTGCGTACGTCGCGACACAGCGCACACGGGAGATTGGAATCCGCATGGCGCTCGGCGCGCAAACCGGAGACGTGCGCCAGCTGTTTCTCCGTCATGGCGTCGTGCTGACGCTGACGGGCATCGCACTCGGCATGGGCGCGGCCCTGCTGCTCACTCGTGTCATGTCCGCGCTGCTGTTCGGCGTGAGCCCGATGGATCCGGTGACATACGTTGCGGTCGCGGTGGGCCTGGCGACCGTCGCCCTGTTGGCGACGTATCTTCCCGCGCGCCGTGCCTCGCGCACCGACCCAATCATCGCCTTGCGCTCGGACATGTGAGGCGTCCGCCTGACAGAGGTTTCAGCCATGCGCCTGGAACGATGGTTGTACACGGTGCCACTCAGGCTGCGCGCCATCTTTCGCCGCCGCCAGGTCGACGAGGAGTTGGACGAAGAGGTCCGCTATCACCTCGACCAACAGATTCAGGACCAAGTGGTGAAAGGTCTTGCGCCTGAGGGCGCACGCAGGATCGTACTGCGCGGCTTTGGGGGCGTCGAGCAACGGAAGGAGGAGTGCCGGGACATGCGACGCATGAACCTCGTCGAAGACCTGTGGAAGGATGTGCGGCACGCGATGCGCGTGCTGCGCCGGAGTCCAGGCTTCACTGCGATCGCGGTCCTGACGTTGGCGCTCGGCATCGGCGCCAACACCGCTATCTTTTCGGTCGTCAACGCGGTGTCGTGCCGGCCGTCGTGGCCACAGAAGGGCTGAGGGGCTTAGAATCTGCGGTCGAGCACGGCCGGCAGGGAACGCCATCACCGGTATTGTCCCCAGGCCCACCTAACTAGGTAGCAACGTGCGGGCATCCGAGTCCGAACAGACGCAAGATCTCGCGCCCCTGACACTCGCGAGGCTGGCTGCCGTCACCGCCGGCTTTGCGGGGCTGGTGATCGTGTGCACGTGGCCGCAGGCCGCTCACCTTGGCGATGCCGTCGCCCATCACTTCGACCCACTCTTCAGCATCTGGCGTCTCAAGCGGCTCGCCCGGCAGATCTTCCACGATCCCAGCCATCTCTTCGACGGCAACATCTTCTACCCGGAGACGGGAACGCTGGCGAACTCCGACGCGACATTCCTCGAGGGGGCGCTTGCCGCGCCCTTCATCGAGGCAGGCGTCTCGGCGGTGGCGGTCTACAACGTCCTGCTGCTCGGCGGCATGGTGGCCTCGGCGGTCGGCATGTACCTGTTCGCGCGCCGTTTGACGAGAAGCGACGGGGCGGCCGTGGTCGCAGGTATCGTGTTCGCTCTGGCGCCGTATCGCATCGATCACTTCATGCACCTGGAGCTGCAGTGGGCGCAGTGGATGCCGCTCACGCTCTGGGCCCTGCACCGGACGCTGGAGTCCGGTCGCGTGAAGGACGGCCTGCTCACGGGCTTCTTCCTGCTACTGCAATTCCTGTCGAGCGTCTACTACGGCCTGTTCATCACCACGTTTCTCCTGCTCCTCGGCGGTCCGCTCCTCCTGCTCTGCCGGCGCGCGCCGTTATCGCGCGTGATGACGGCACTGCTCGCGGGCGCGCTGCTCGCCGCCCTCGTCGTCCTGCCATACAGCCGGCCGTACCGCCTGAATGCCGAGCGCATGGGCGAGCGCAGCACTGAGGAGATCGGGCGGTGGAGCGCGCATCCCGAGAGCTACCTCGCGACGCCAAGCGCGAACTTCATCTACGGGCGGCTGTCAGGTCCGCTCGGCGCGAGTGAGGCACGCCTCTTTCCCGGGCTCACCGCGATCGTGCTGGCCGTCCTGGCGCTGTTGTGGAGACCAAGGCCCATCCGCCTCATTTACCTCGTAGGGCTCCTTGTTGCGGTGGACTTCTCGCTGGGCGTGAACGGCCTCGTGTATCCGTGGCTGCTCGAGCCGGGCTCGCCGTTTCGCGGCCTGCGGGCACCGGGGCGGTTCGCCATTCTCGTCAACTTGGCGCTCGCGCTCCTGGCCGCCTGGGGTGTGACAGGGGTCCGCGGCTTGACCCGATCGGCAACGGCACGGCGGGTGACGCCAGCCGTCTGCGCGGTGCTGCTCGTGATCGAGTACTGGTCCGCGCCGCTGCCGCTGAGGACCGTGCCCCAGCGCCCGCTACTCGTACACCAATGGCTCGCCCAGCAGCCACCAAGCGTCGTCCTCGAGCTGCCGATGTGGTTCAGCGGCGCCGATCCCCAGCACGATGCGGAGTACGAATACTACTCGACGTTTCACTGGCAGAGCCTGGTGAATGGCTACAGCGGATATTACCCTCGGGCCTACATCGGGCTGTTGGCGCGCATGCGGCACTTTCCGAGCGGTCCCTCCATCGAGGCCCTTCACGAGATTGGTGTGGACTTCATCGTCATCCATCTCGACAGGTACAAGCCAGCCGACCGGGAAGCGTTCCTTGAAGCGATGGACCAGAGGACGGCGTACTTCACGTTCGTGGCGACCTTCCCCGACCGCCAGGGCTCCGCGCGCGTTTATCGGCTGACGTGGACGCCGCCGCCGGGCTCCACCTCCACGCCGTGACCCCAAGGCTCCGTGTGACGATCACACGCCTGAGTCTCGTCCCACGACTCGAGGGGCCCTTCGATTTCGTCTTCTCCGACGCCGACAAGGAGGTGTATAAGGTTGCTGACCCAGGACGCCAAAACGGAAATGCCGGGTAAAGCGTCAAGTAAGTTTAGGTTTATTGGTCGGAAAGATGAATTTCTGGCCTTCCAAGGACGCGTGTTCGTCTATCGCGAACGGCAAGACACTCTAACACCTCCACCGCCCGGAGAACCGTTTGACGCCAAGATAGACGTTGCTATGGATATCCTTCCGTCCCTCTTCGATCAGTAGGACCTCTATAAGGGCAGCCGTCGGTCGAGACCGCAGGCAGCCTAGCGAAACGAACGGAGACGCCGTGACGCGGCTTTCTGATGGATCTGGTGCAGGGCCTTCGACGCCGGACGAGGAGGCTCCCCCGACGTCGAGTCCGATCAGTCCTTCACCTGATCCTGTCGTTGCCTCGTCGCCAGGTCACACCGCCGGCGCGTCATCTAGCCATCCCGCGGTCCTTCCGTGGTGGGCGCGCGCGCTCGACACCGTGTCGGCGCTGCTCCTGGTCGTGTTCTGCTCGGCGACGCTCCACAACGGCTTCCGCGTGACGTTCGGTGACACGCGGATCTCGGCGACGTCGGTGTGGCGCGTGGTAGTCCTGCTGCTGGTCACCGTCGGTGTACGGCACGCGCTCGTGCGCCGGCCGTCGTGGCCTGCGGATGCGCGCCAGCGCGCGCAGCGCTTCTGGCGCGATCCCGCCACCCGGGTAGCCTGGGCGACATCGTGGAGCACGCGCGTCACCGTGCTGGTCGCCGCCTACTTCGCCACACTTATCATCGGATATCCGAGCGGTGCTGCTGCCCCGGTGACCGAACACAAGTGGCTCAACCTGCCCGCCCAATGGGATGCCATGTGGTATCTCAGCATTGCGAAGGACGGCTACCGGTACGATCCCGAGCTCGTCGGGTACCAGAACGTCGCGTTCTTTCCCGCGTACCCGATGTTGATGCGCACGGGGGGTGCATTGCTGGGGGCTCAGGGCAGGCCTGAATCGGACGAGACATACCCGGAAATGAGCGAGCGCAGCGAGTTGAGCTGGCTTTGGGCGGGTATGTTGATCTCGCTGTGGAGCTTCTTTCTCGCCCAGCGTTACCTCTTCCGGCTCGGCCGCGAGCTCGTCCCGCCATTACGGCTTGCCGGCCACACCGCCGGCGTGGCGGTGTCGGCGAGCCGCGGCGCTTCCCTTGACGAGCCGGCCACGCGCGCGCTCGTGCTCCTGGCGGCGTTTCCATTTGCGCTCTTTTTCAGCGCCGTCTATACCGAAGCACTGTTTCTGCTCGCGTCACTCGGCGCGTTCTACCACTACCGGCACCGCGAGTGGATTCAGGCGGCGCTGTGGGGCGCGCTCGCTGGGCTCGCGAGACCGAACGGCTGCTTCCTCAGCGTGCCGCTGGCGCTCATCGGCATCGCGTTGGCGAGACAGACCCCTGGACGACGATGGGACGTCGGGACGTTGATGATCGGCGGTCTCGTGGCGGCAGCGCCCGGTCTGGCGATGCTGGCGCATACTGCCTGGCTCTATGGTCTGACGGGAGAGTGGTTCGTCTGGGCCCAGGCGCAAAAGGCGTGGGGACGCGAGTATCTCGGGATTCAGGAGAGCACCGCTCGGTTTTTCGAGCTGCTGCAGTCCAAGGGCCCGGACCACTTGACGCGTGCCTGGCTGTTCGCGTTTCTGAACGCCGTGGCTGCACTCGGCGCGTTGGCGTGCTGTTGGCCCGTCGCGCGGCGGATCGGTCTTCCATACGCGGTGTTCGTGCTGCTGAACCTTGCCCCACCGCTCTTCGCCGGCGGCTTCATGTCCACTGGCCGCATGGTGTCGACGCTGTTCCCCGTCTTTTTGTACCTCGGCTGGCGGCTCTCCCCCGCAGCCTGCCTGCAGTGGGCCGCCATCGGCCTGCTGCTGCAGGGCGCGTTTGCCGCGATGCACTTCACCTGGCGTCCTCTTGTGTAGGGATCAGGAACAGAAACAGGAAACGGGAGACAGGAAAACAGGAGACAGGATTCCGGATTCAGGATTCGGGTTAACGTCACCCCGACGTCGTCACGCTCCAGCTCGCCTATGTGAAATGGCGCGCCCTGCAGGACTTGACCCCCGTCGCGACGAGCGTGAGCGCGTCGCGCGGCGGCTAAGAACGGCAGGGAACGACAACCGACGCGAAGCGGAGGATGGCGCGCCCTGCAGGACTTGAACCTGCGACCTCCTGGTTCGTAGCTTAACGCAGGCTTGCTATCTTGTTGGTTCTTCGTAGGTTTAGCTCGGGCCCGCACCTGTCCGTACCCCGTGTTCGGCGGCGAATTGTTTACAGATTGTTCAGTTCCCGGGTCGAGCCCGACTCCCGCGACTCGCCTATCTCCCAGTCCACATGAGCCCGACCTGCACAACCGCCGCAAGCACCAGCGCTATGGTTGCGAAGGTGAGCGCCTTGGTCCATCGAGCTGTACTCGCTGACCATTTCGCAAGTTCTGCCGTTCCGCGGTCCGACGCGGCAGTGAACGCCTCGATGCTCTCGCGCAGTGCATCGTTCGCCGCCGCAATAGTGGCCGCGGCCTCGCGGTTCGCTGCGGACATCGTCCGAGCCGCCTCTGCCCCGACCGCGGCGGCAAGAGTCGCGACCCGCACCTGAACGTCCACCTGAATGGCCCCGCGTGCTGGCGCCTGCTGCAGTTGGCTATACGCTTCTTCTGCCGTCGGTAGCGGCATTCGTCACCTCCCAATCCTCAGGGACCATGGCTTTACCCTCGTTCGCCAGATGTAGCAGTAAATCCGTACACCGGCTTTGCGCTAGTGTCCTGACCGCGAAGAATGTGAAATAAATAGCGCGGCCCAGTCGTACTCGTCTACAAGGAGGCGAGCATGCCACCGGGACGCCCGAAGGTTGCGCTGATGCTGACGGACGACGAACGCGTGCGACTCGACTCGTTGGCCCATCGGTCTCGCACGGCGCCGCAGCTGGCGCGACGTGCGCGGATCATTCTCGCGTGCGCCGAGGGCCTGGACAGCACGGTCGTGGCACGACGGCTGCGGATGTCGCAGACCACCGTGTGCAAATGGCGCGGCCGGTTTGTGCGCGAGCGCCTGGACGGGTTGTACGACGAGCCGCGCCCGGGGACACCACGGCAGATCAGCGATGAGGAAATTGAGCAGGTGATCGTACGGACCCTGGAGGAGACGCCGCGCGGTGAGACGCACTGGAGCAGCCGCGGCATGGCAAAAGTGAGCGGGTTGGGGCGCACGACGATTCAACAGATCTGGCGCGTCTTTGGCCTGCAGCCGCATCGCAGCGAGACCTTTAAGCTGTCGACAGATCCGTTGCTCATCGAGAAGGTGCGGGACATCGTCGGCCTGTACATGCATCCGCCAACACATGCGGTCGTGTTCTGTGTCGACGAGAAATCGCAGATTCAAGCGTTGGATCGCACGCAACCCGTGTTGCCGATGCGCCCCGGGCAGGCCGAGCGTCGCACGCACGACTACCGACGGCATGGGACGACCACGTTGTTTGCGGCGCTCAACGTGAAGACCAGTGAGCTGATCACGCAGTTCCATCAACGGCATCGCTCGATCGAATTCCGGCAGTTCCTGGACGCGGTGGACGCCGCCGTGCCTCGGCACCTTGACGTGCATCTGATCATGGACAACTACGGGACGCATAAGACGCCGTTGATCCGACACTGGTTCGCGAAGCGCCCGCGCTTTCACGTCCACTTCACACCGACCTACGGGTCATGGCTGAACCTCGTGGAGCGTTGGTTCGCCGAGCTCACGAACAAACAACTGCGGCGAGGGGTCCACCGCAGCGTCGCGCAGCTCAAGGCGGCGATTCGGGCGTTCATCACCGCGCATCACGCCAGGGCGACCCCCTTTGTGTGGACCAAAAGCGCCGACGAGATCCTCGCCAGCATTGCGCGCTTCGCTCAACGCACACTCGACTTTCAGGCCGCGTCACTTATTGCGCGAACCACGCGGTCAGGACACTAGTTGCTTCTACGCCAGCACGTGGCGATGCGCTTGCGGATTGCGAGGGAGCCTCGTCTCGACCAGAGCCATAAACCCGTCCGTCCGGACTGACGAGGAGCACATCGATTGGTCCGGCCTTCGTGCGAACCCGCGGACCGTGGCTCGTCGGAACCGCTTCTTGCTGCTTGCACTCATTCCCTTCACAGCACACGCGAAGCCGGAACGTCAGCGCTGCCTAAGCAGCGCCTCGACTTCCGTTCGCAGCGTCGGGAGCTTTGTCTCGACGATGTCCCAGACAAGCCGATCGTCGACATCGGCGTAGCCGTGGATGAGAATGTTGCGGAAGGCAATGATCCGCTGGTACTCGCTTATCTGCGACGCGGCGTCGCCATCGATGCGGGCCAACTGAGCCAGTTCCTCGCCGATAATCTCGAACTCTCGCTCCACCGCAGCTCGAAGCATCGCATCGCTCTGGTAGCCCGCGAGCTCTTAGCCGACCGTGAACTCTGCGATCAGCCGTGCCGCACGTCGGATGTCGTCGAGGTACTTCTTCGACTCAAGCCGCATAGACGAGAGCCTTCGCGCGCTCAACTGACTCGCGGAAGTAAGGATTCTTGATCGCAGAGGCGACGACAAGGTCCACGGACCGCCCAAAGAGCTGTTCGAGGGCTTCGAGGAGGTCAAAGTACGTATCGGCGTAAGTCCCAGGCGGGAGGGGCTCGAACTCGACGAGGAAGTCGATGTCGCTTCCGGGCGCCAGATCGTCACCACGAGCCGCGGAACCAAACAGCTCCAGCCTTGCGACGCGGTGGCGACGACAAAGCTGTTCGAGTGCGACGTGGCGCTCAGCGATGCTCCGATCCACCAACAACCTCCTGGAGAACACACGATAGCGCGGACCACGACGTTTTCGCAAAAGCAGCCACTTCCAGGCCTCCCTGGCGAGGGTGGCGGCCCACATCGCAGCTTGGCCTCCAGAGGCAGGGCATCCGCCCGCGGTGCTCAACGCACCGTCAAGCCGCTCGGCGCCCATCTCGCCAATACTCCTGGAGCATCACGCCGGCGTCGCCGAGCGCCGGCCAGCACCAGCGGATGCGCCCTCGGGGACCCGCTGGTTGGCGAGCACGAACCCCAGGCCATCGCGACATAAGGCGCAGCGACGCCACGCGCGCCGGAGGCTCGAGAAGCGCGCGCGGGCGGAAAACCTCACGGTCAGCCAGTACGTCTGCCGCGCGCTCGAGGCCGCCCGCGTCACCTCGTTCCGCTGGGAACAGGACGCGTCGCGCTCACGAACTGTTCCGCTCGATACGCCAGCGCGTCGACGTCGCGATCCACGCTCCGTCTTTGATTGCCTTCGCGGGGTTCTGAATCTCCACCGGGTAGCCTTCGGCCCTGAGCGCGGCGTACTCCACAGCGACTTTGCGGGTCAAGTCGATCGCGCCCCAGAAATGGAGGATGTAGTTGTCGCCGTGCTCGCTGGCCTTCTTCCACTCGTTCTCGGACAGGAAGAACATCTCGCGCCGGTCGCGGCTCCCCTTCACCTCGATGCGCTTGACGGGATCGGTCGAGCGATCTTCGACATCCCAACCCAGATCGTCGGCGTCGCGCGCCACCCAGCGAATCCAATTCTTGTCAGTTGCGCGTGCCCGCTCGAACTGCACAGTGTATAGCTCGGCGCGGTCTCCGACGGCCTTGCGCTCGCGCTGCCATTCCGAAATCTCAGGCTCCGGCGGAAGCAGTGCCCAGGCCGCTTCGAGTTCGGTGACCAGGGCGGGGGGGATGACGACCCGCGGACGAACCTCGACCTCGCTCCAGACTTCGAGCAGCGACAGGAGCTGCGGAGCACCGACGATGGCCTCGCGGCGCGCCACAATCAACCGCTGTCGTGCGTCGCTCGTGCCGCGCTCCAGCAAGTGCCGCGCCTGGTCGTGAAAGCACCCTGCATGAATGAGCGCGACCGCAAGCCCGCTCGTGTCCCCTTTCCGAAGAGCCTTCGTGAGCTTGTTGCCGCCGCCCGTCCGGAAATACGCGGCGTTGTGCAGCCTGATCAGATCGAGCTCGACGAGCAGGGCCAGGTGGTCCGGCATTTCGGAAAGCGGACCGCCGCACACGCGCCAAACGCGACGCGCGGCATCAGAGGCGGGCATTCCAGGCGCCGCGCCGTCGATCGACGGGAGGATGTCAGCAAGCCGCCGAAACCTCGCCGGGGTGAACCAGTCGGACGGCCTGTCCACCTAGCCATCTTCTCCGAGGAAGTAGCGGAGAAGTTCAGCGAGGTCCTCGAGGGAGCCTTCCGCGTCCGTGAGCGGGTCAAGCTGCCCAACCGGTTCGAGCGACGCGCCTTCCAGCAGGGTGCGCATCGTCGCCTCCTTGCGCGCGAGGGCTCCCGCCACGAGGTGATCGACGGTGGGATTTCCGTCCCTGGTGACCTGCACGATATGGATGCGCACCTGCACGTTGTCGGGAAGACCGAGGCGGTGGATGCGGTCGATCGACTGGAGGAAGAGCGCGCAGTCGTAGGTGCGGTCGAGATACACCGCATTGTGACAACTCGTGTGCAGCGAAATCGATTCTGAGCAGGACGCTGGGTTGGTAACGAGCACCGCGGGCCCGGGGAGATTCAGAAAGCGGTCGATGATCTGCTCGCGCGTATCATCGTCTCCTGGGTTCTGCGGATGGTCGTTCTGCGCGTCGTCGATGGTCTCGTCCCCGGCGGGAACCCGGCCATCGATCTGGTAAGTCGGCACAGACAGCTTCGCACGTACCAGACTCGTGAAGTGGTCAAGGTTCGGAACGAAGTTGCTCCAGCAAACCACTTTCCCACCTTCCCCGGCGATTCCTCGGACGAGCTCCAGTGCCTTGAGGGACTTCGCGGGCACGTCGGTGACGCGGTACATCGCCAGCCGATCCATCAGAGTGGCGTTTGGCACCTCCATGCGCGGAAGGGAGAAGTAGCTGTCGCGGCGATTCAGGAGGTCCGGATTTGAGGCCGCCTGGAGTAGCCGGATTGGCCTGCCCCTGCGAAGGCGCTCGATCTTGTCCCTCCATGCGCCGATCCCTTCGACACGCTTCCTGAAATGGCTTTCCACCAGCTCGTAGACCTCGGCCTGTGTTCCGTCCATCTCAACATCGTGGACAGTGACCGTGTATGGGGGGAGGCCAAGCGCCTCCTTCGGAGTGCGTGACACGAACGGAAGCACATCGTTCAGGACGCCTGCGAAATCCCGCGTCACCCTCGTCGCGAACGTTTCCGGCGGCCCTGTCAGGTCGCCGCGCGGCCACAGGATGTTGAGCTGGGAGTACAGGTCTTTGCCGCTCTGCGGCATGGGTGTGCCCGACAGGATGGTGCGTACACGCGCGTCGCGTGCGACCTCCACGAGCGCCGGGGCCCATACCCCGCCGCGGAAGCGCTTCACGCGATGCGATTCGTCCACGACAAGCATCACCTTCAGGCGCTTGCAGAGCTCGATGATCGCGGACTTGTCGGAAGCGGCGCTGGCGTAACTCGTCAAGAGCAGTGCCCCGCGCTCGGCGGCGGCGTACATGTCACGACGCGCCTGCGCGGAGCCGCGGACTCTGCTCACCCTGAACGTGTCCTGGAGCGCGGTCCTCGACTCCTTCTCCCAGGGAGCAAAGCTCGACAGCGGACCGACTACGATCACCACGTCGATAGTCTCGGCCGCGAGGTGCGTTGCGGCCACGGCCAGCGTCGTGGCCGTCTTGCCCGAACCTGGAACGGAGAAGTTCGCGGCGTTGATTGCGGTCAGGCTATGAACGACACCCCATTGCTGATGAGGTCTCAGGCTGCGAGCGTCGCTGTCCCAGCCCGCCTGCTCCATCGCTCGAACGGTCGTAGGCAGGTCGACTTCCGACGTACCTTCGTCTCGAAACGCAACCGCGCTGCGCCGGGTTCGCTGGAAGCTACGCTTGCGCTCGATATCGCGCTGCACAACGTCGTCGACGATGCTGACGCGTTCGACAACCCAGCCCTTGCTTTCAAGAAACGTGTTGATACGGACGACAACTTCGCCCAGAGGTCGTCTGCGTCGCGGGCAGATCCAGCCATCATCCTTCAGCGTCGCTCCAAGAATCGACCCGAAGAACATCCGCGCAGCGCGGTTGGTGACAAGCGACGGGTGCGTCACGATGACCGCGTCGCCCTCTGCCGACATGACAACGCGATCCTGATCGGTCATTACTCATACCGCGTCTTCGCGCCCTCGGCCCAGGCATAGATAGCTTTGAGCAGTTGCCGAACCGGACCGGTGTCGTCGGCCTCGAGCGCCGCCGAGATGCGGTCTTCGGGTGTAGTGAGGGAGGTCAGGCGATCGAGCACCTGCTCAAGACTCTGCGCAGTGCCGCGGTCCTTCGCGAGGTAGCCGTCCACCGCATTCTCGATGCGTGTCCTGACCTTCTCCTTCGGGTAGTTTGCACTCGTCGGAACCGGCGGCTCGTCGTCTTCGTCGTCTTCGTCGGGCTCCACGGAGATATCGGGCTCAGGAAGATCGTTGCTCTGCGCGTCCTCCCACTCGGCCTCGTCTTCCTCCAAGCCCGAGATCATCTTGTCGTAACGATCGCGGTCGTCACGGAAGATGTTCCACAGCTTCCGTATGTGTCCGTGGGGGTTGGACGCTCGCACCGCGGCGAAGCACAGGCGCAGCATGTTCTGCTGGCTGTCCGGGTAGTCGTCCATCTTCCCCATCACCCACCCGACGTCGCGGAACCGCTCAACCTGACGAAGCAGCTTGTGATATTGGCGCTCTGCATTGGAGTCGAGGAGGTACGCGTCCATGTACTTGATGGCGCGAAGCTGCTTTATGGCGTACTTCTTGTCTCCGTTGGTGAGCCACTGCAGCGTGCCCGCGACGCGCTCGATGTCGGCGTTATCTGCCCAGTCTATCTGCTCGAACTCTGCCGCTTCCCGCAAGCTAAGTAGAAGGTTCACGTCGGTGTAGCGAACCTTGAAGTCCTCGGTGAGCTGCTCACGCTGTTCCATCTGGAACAGGTCACCCTCATCGATATCAGGACCGAGGATGATAGCGTCGAGCCTGCGGTGCACATCGCCCGCCGAGTCGTCCTGGAGACGCTTGATCATCGCGAGGCGGCGGTTTCCGTTCCGCACCGTCCCGTCGGGACGAATCCAAAAAGGGTTCTCCTGCCCGCGGTCCAACCAGTCTCCCTTGAGCGCTTCGTAGTCGGTCGAGGGCGTCCCTACGACCCTGTTCCCGTCCACGTGCGGGGATGAGTCGAGCAGGATGGAAATCACGGACCGCTCGTCATCCGGGCTGGACTCCGGGTCCAGCGAATGACCGAGCTTGTTTTCCATGAGGTGCTTCTCCGCGGAGAACCGCCGATTGTCTGGGTTGAGCAGAAGCGCTTCCACCTCCACACGGATGACCGAGAAGTCCTTCCACTGGCCCTTGCACCAGAGGCGGACTGTCCGATCAGCCTTGTCACTGTGCTCGGCGATGCGCTTGGTTCGTTCGTCAGCGTTCACAGCGACCCCCACTGCAGTTTCAGCTGGGCTCTCCGAATCGGTTCCTGGCCATTGCGATGGCGTGCTTCATCCCGTTGAGGTCGGCATCACTGAGCGGGAGCCTGCCAATCGCCTGCCGCCAGCGATCGACCGATACACGGCTCCTGGTCTTCCTGCATTCGCTCGCCCGGCGGCAGACCACGACCACGTCCCACTCGCAGTTCCCGCTGGCCGTGTGGTGCCCCATGTGCACGTCATTCCTGAGCGGCCAGAGAGCCGTTACTAAGAGGTCGCTGGCGTCCAGCGCCCGTCCGACGGCATCCCACGCATCGGACGTGGCAGCGTGGTACGTGAACGCGAGCGGCCGGCCCGGCCGCAGGCGCCGCTTGATCTCCCGAAGGCAATCGGCGAGCGATGTTGCGAACGAACCGACCGGGTCAGCCGTGTCAGGAAGGAGGGGCGTCCCCCCGAGCCGTCGGGAGTCAAGCCATGCGCGATGGAACTCAGACAGCTCGCTGTAGGCAATGTAGTCGAAATACGGCGGATCGAACACGCACAGATCGACGGAGTTCCGGTCGTTGTCACTCCGCGAGGCGGCGCTCTCACACCGAACGCCGTTTCGGGCACGGAAGGGCGCGAACTGCATCGTTTGTGGTGAGGGCCGCTTGGTCTTCACCGACCAGACATAGCGGCGGACCTCGGAAGCCTCACATGAGCACACGAGACGTTCGAGAATCTTCGGCAGAGTGCCGCGCCCCGCCTTCGGATGGAATGGGTTGAGTTCAACGGACAGTGCGGGAAGCGAGTAGCCGCGCACGCTGAACAGAGGCGCGATGCGGCCGTAGTCCCGCGCGTAGCCGCAGAACTTGTTGTTCGTCGCAAGTGCGTTGGACAGGCCGAGAGTAAGAGCGCGCCGGACGTCCAGGGATATATCCTCGTCCTCAAGCCACCGGAACCCACGACCAAAGACCGCAAGCTGACGGTCCGTGAAGAGCTGCACAGGTTCGATGATGCCGAGACTGACCGGGCGGGCGTCAATCCGGTCCGTCTTGAACCGGCCCGAAGGAAGGGTCAGAAACCGGCGGTTCCTGCTCACGTAGCGCTGAGCCTCGGCGAGGAGTTCGCGGTCACGGCCGTTCGGTGCGCGAATACGCCGGTACTCGCCTTCGCGCGTCTCCTCCACGGCGATCAGCCTGCGCGGGCATGCGGCGGTCTTCAGCTCGGCGTGCATGGATGCGGTGCCGCAACCCGGGCATTTGAACGACTGTGCCGAGAACGGCCCCTCGTAGAGCGGCCAGGTGCGCGAGCAGCATATGAGCGTCTTACGATCCGCATCCGCAAACTGGTGCACGCGGAGGCACTGAGGGCAGAAAGCGTGCACAGCGCTCCTTCGAACGACCCCGCCGTGCTTGCCCAGGTCCCTTGCAACGACGAGGTCACGGTAGAGAAGATTGCGGTCGGAACACGCCGGGCATGTGACTTCGTGGACGAAGAAGTAGTGGAGCGGTGTCCACCCTTTCTGGGTCTTCGCGTACAAGTGCGCGGTCTTTGCCTGCACGAACTTCGCGAGCCGTGCGGCAGCTCGCTTCAGCTCGGTAGCGTCAGGAGGGCACAGCTCGTGTTTGACGATCTGTACTGCCAGGGGATCGACGTCCATCCCGGACGGCTCCGCGCCAAGACGGGCAGCCTCAACGAGAATCGTTCCTCCTCCGGCAAACGGGTCGTGAGCGCGCAGCCCGGAGAGAGCCGGCTCCGCGGATGCGAACGAAGTCCAGTAGTCGTCACGGGTCGTGTCGTGAGGGAGCGCCGCCGCCAAGAGGAGCCCGCGCATCGCGCCGGGAGGACGCCGCGCAAACCATGAGTGGCCAGAGTACGCCGGATCCCGACTCCGGCGATCGGCCTGCGCGATGAGCGACAGCTCCATGAACGGGAGATCCCGCTCCAGCAAAGTCACCTGGCCTCTGATCGCTCTTTGCACCCGCACCATCCTCCTGCCGGCGCCGAGAACACGGCGCAGTCTGAAAACGGGGACAGGATCGCCATAGATGCCGGAGAATACAAGAGAATTCGTCGAGTCTCAGTACTCGCCCTGGGAACTGGAAGATCGTCGCGGAGCGATGGACTCCGCGATCACCCATATCTTCGCCGTGTTCTTCACAAGCTTCGTTACAGGATGAGGTTCACGTGGGCGCGGACGAACACCGCCCCCACACGTCGCGCCTGAATGGCAAAGTGGAACGCTCGCACCGCGTCGATGACCAGGAGTTCGATCAGCTCCTGGACAAGAAAGGCGTGACCGACGATATTCACCTCTTCAACCGGAAGCTGCGGGAGTGGGAGAGCTACTATAACTACCACCGGCCCCATGGGCCCCTCGATGGACAGACAGCCTACGAACGGCCGGTGGCCAAAAAGAGAGTTGGGGTGTCACCAACGTCTTAAGACACTACCCGCTTGTGCCCTTCCCGAGAGACAGGTAACACCGGTATTCCGGCCGGAATAGACTGTCACCTATGTGTCCGGAACAGACCGAAGTTGGATGGCGCGCCCTGCAGGACTTGACCCCCGTCGCGACGAGCGTGAGCGCGTCGCGCGGCGGCTAAGAACGGCAGGGAGCGACAACCGACGCGAAGCGGAGGATGGCGCGCCCTGCAGGACTTGAACCTGCGACCTCCTGGTTCGTAGCCAGACGCTCTATCCAGCTGAGCTAAGGGCGCGAGTTGGTTTTCCACCACCGGCCGGCGGGAACGACTCGAGCACGGCGCACGGCGTGGCCGCCGGCACCTGCACGAACCATTCATGCTACCACAACCAGAGAGGCCGGAAGCAGGCGAGCGGTGACGCCACAACCTCATTGTGGACCTGGTGACACGGTCGACGACCGGGCCTCGCGCGTGAGGCCGGAGCCACGTGGCGCGAAGCCCGGCAACTCGATGGGGAGACGCCCACCGATCCCCGCCTCACCCGCGAGCGCTCGGACCGCCGATCTCTCAGCCACGTCGTAGAAGTCATACGTGAGCATCAGCGCCGGTAGATCCTGGAGATGAATCGCGACGTAAGGATTGCCGAACAACACACCGACGTACGGCACGCGGCGCCGTTCGGACACTTCGGCCAGATCGCGCAAGAGCGAGACGACGGGCTCCGCCAGGTCCATCCTTCCACTCCCCGACGCAGTCCGGACGAACAGGCCCGCCACGATGACGTCATACCTGGTGGCCATGGCTCGAACCAGATCGAGCTCCGACTTCGATGTCCGATCCGAGAGCTCGATCGCTGTCACAGTCGGCCAACGCTTCTTCAACTCCGGAACCAGCGTTCGGCTGGGAGCGCCGATACCCCAGTTCGACGCGTAATCGAGCACCGACAAGTAGAGCACGGCAGCCTCGCGCGCCGCAGGGAGCGGCACATGCGACCCCTCGTCTTTGACCAGCGTCATCGATCGGAGGCTGACCTCATCGGCCACGGCTTCGTGCGTGCGCGCGCCCACGACCTCCGGCAGCTTCGCGAGATCAACCTCGCGCTGTTCGTGCAGCCCTAGGTGCGCCTTCGCGCGGAGGATACGCTCAACCGACCGATCGATCTGTGAAACGCCAATCTCCCCACGCTCAACGGCTGCCTTGATCGCTCGGAACGCGGCAGGCACATCGGGAGAGTGCAAGACGATGTCGTTGCCGGCCTGTACGGCGCGGACGGCCGCCTCACCAGGGTTGTACAGCTTCGTGACACCCGCCATTTCCATCGAGTCGGTGACGATCAAGCCCTCGAACTCCATCCGATTGCGCAGCAAGTCAGTGACCGCCGGACGGCTGAGCGTCGCAGGCGTATTGGGAGTTGCGTCGATCTGCGGCAGTGACATGTGGGCCGTCATAACCGCGCCAGCGCCGGCGTCGATCGCAAGCCGAAACGGCACGAGCTCGAGTCGCTCCAGCGCCTCACGTGGCTTGTCGATCACCGGTAAGCCGAGATGCGAGTCCACCGCCGTATCGCCGTGCCCAGGAAAATGCTTGAGCGTGGCGAGCACGCCGCCCTCCTGCATGCCACGCACCATGGCAGACGCGAGCTTCCCAACCATGGCCGGATCCTCGCCAAACGACCGCGTGTTGATGACCGGGTTGCGCGGATTGTTGTTGACGTCGACGACGGGAGCAAAATCGAGCTGGATACCAAGCGCACGCGACTCGACGGCCGTGATGCGTCCCGCCTGGTAGGCAAGCTGCTCGTCACCGGCGGCGCCAAACGCCATGGCGCGCGGAAACGTCGTCGCTCCCCGTAGGCGGAAGCCGGGGCCAGTCTCGAAATCAGCGGAGTTGAGAAGAGGGATCTTCGACAGCGCCTGCAGCCGATTGGCGAGCGACGCCGCCGCAAGTGGCTGTCCCAACGTCGTCGTGGGCCAGCTCGGGTTGAGCAGGACGCCGGGCGTTGGCTCTGCACCGCCAAAGACGACGAATCCGCCAACGTGATATTCGCGGACGAGCTCGGCGAGCGCGTCGAAGGTGTCGCTGTCGCTGCTCGTGTAGACAGCCGAGAAGCCAGGCGCGAGGAGCTGGCCCACCTTCTGGTCGAGTGTCATCGCCGCCAACGTGGATGCGACCCATTGATCTTGCGCGGCGGCCGCCTGACGGCCGCCAGAGGCGGCCAACGCCGGGCTCTCGCCTCGACCGACCGCCAGCGCCAGCAGTGCGACGCCAGCCGCCAGCCAGAACAACCTGTGGCACAACGGCCTTACCATGAAGGGATCCTATCGTGAAGCGCGTTCGGCTGCCCTATCCGGTCAGCCGCCAGGCGGCGCGCGAGCCATATCGCCGCGCGTTGGCGGCGATGCAAAGCAGGAATGATATGGTTTGATAGGCATGTGTGCGATGAGCCATGAGCAGCATCGGGCTGCGGCGCCGACATCCGTCGGGTGCGCCGTCCTGAGCATCAGCGACAGCCGCACTCTCGAGACCGACACGGGTGGTCGGCTCATCGTGGAGCTGCTGGAAGCCAACGGACATCGAATCGTTGATCGCGGGCTCGTGAAGGACGACCCCGAGGAGGTCATCAACTGGATTCAGTGGCGGCGCGCCATGCCGGAGGTGCAAGCCATCATCACGACTGGTGGTACCGGAATCGGCCGGCGCGACAATACCCACGAGGCGATCTCACGCCTGTTCGACAAGCCGCTTCCCGGCTTCGGCGAGCTCTTTCGGATGCTGAGCTACCAGGAGATTGGCTCCGCGGCCATGCTGTCGCGCGCATGCGCAGGCGTCTCGCAAACACGTCTCCTCATGGCGCTACCGGGCTCACCGGCGGCTGTTCGCCTCGCAATGGATCGGCTCATCCTGCCCGAGCTCGGTCACCTGGTCCGCGAAGCTACACGTTGACGTTATGAGCGAAGCCATCTACGGACGGATGCGGCCGTTCACCAACATCATCACGTTGGATGAGGCCCGGACGCTGACGGCGAACGCGGCAAGGCCCATCACACGAACCGAGCGCGTACCGCTCATCGGTGCGGCCGGGCGAGTCCTTGCCGAAGAGGTGCACGCTGCCGTCGACGTCCCGGCGTTCGACCGGGCAATGATGGACGGATACGCGGTCCGCGCCGCAGACACGCAGAGCGTGACGGCAGCGGCACCCGTCTCCCTGCAGCTCGTCGACACGCTCTTCGCTGGGACACCAGCAGCGCGTACGCTCCAGCCCGGCGAGTGCATGGAGATCGCCACCGGTGCGCCCATTCCGACTGGTGCGGATGCCGTGGTGATGGTCGAGGAAACCGAGCGGCACGAGGCTGCCGTTCTCATCCGGGCGGCGGCGCGCGGGCGCCAGCACATCGCACCGCACGGCTCGGACATCCGCGTCCGTGATCTCGTGCTGCGCGCCGGTGAGACACTCTCGCCGGCCCGCGTAGGAGCGTTGGCAGCGCTCGGCCTCGCAGGCCTCACGGTCTACACGCAGCCACGCGTCGTCATCTTCTCAACGGGAAACGAGGTGGTAGAACCTGGCAAGCCGTCGGCCGTAGCTAGCGTCTATGACGTGAATCGCTTCACGTTGGCTGCGCTGGTATCGGCGCACGGCGGGCAGCCTCGACCGCGCCCGCCTGTACGAGACGATTTCGATGCGCTCCGCAGCGCGTTCGACGAGGCGTCGGACGCCGACCTGATTGTCTGCTCGGGCGGGAGCTCCGTGGGCGCACGGGATCTTCTGCTGGACGTGCTGCGTGAGCGTGGAGAAGTGCTATTTCATGGCATTGCCGTGAAGCCAGGCAAGCCGACGGCCTTCGCGCGTGTTGGAGAGACGCTGGTCTTCGGCATGCCAGGCAATCCAACCTCCTGCCTGACCAACGGTTATGTGCTGCTGGTACCACTGCTTCGCGCCATGGCACGGCTGGCGCCATGGACGCCGCCGACCGTCCGCGCTCGTCTCGCGACACGGGTGAGCTCGCCCCAAGATCGCCATCAGTTCTATCCCGTGCGGCTCGACGGAGAGGTGGCGGTGCCGGTGTTCAAAGGCTCCGGCGACATCACGAGCCTGTCGCAGGCCGATGGGTACTTCGAGATTCCGGCGGGCGCGGGAGCGATGGAACCGGGGATCGAGGTCCTCGTCCGATTGTTCTAGCGGACCGCGGCCTCCGGCCGCGCTCCCCGACGCTCACTTGCGAGCCCCG
>WHTT01000102.1 GCA_009377605.1 Luteitalea sp. | reverse complement strand
CGCCGCCGTCGCCGCCCGACAAATAACACAAAGCATTAATCGGACGATGTACTAGCCCGAACGAGTTTTCACGCCTGTGGCCGGTCCTGGCCACCCCTCCACACCGCCCGGTGTGGAGCTTCCTTCCAACTCGGCGCCCCCAGGGGCTCGTAGAAAGGAGCATACGCCATGCAAGAACTCGGTATGTCTGCTGTGACTGCGTACACCGCTCACCGGGAATGGGCCACACGGCCACCCGACGAGCGCTACGCCAGCGTTGAAGCGCTCCACGAGGCGGCTCGCGCCAGACGCAACCGCACGATGGAGCGCGACATCGAGACCGGCGATTTCAGGACGGAAGCGGCCGGCGACGACGGCCTCGCCTTACGCGAGTCGTCGGGCCGGACTGCTGGATTAACGCACTGGAGCTTCGAGCAGCTCGCCACCATTGCCGGCGCGCCGCCGAAGTACCTGCGCTCGCTGCCCGCACCGATCGCGTCGGACGCGATCAACTACGGGCTCCAGCGTCACCGTCGATCGCAACACCAGCTGTTCGTCGACCGTGACGCACCGTGGACCATGCACGCGATTACATCATCGCGCTACGCGCGCGTCCACCACGACGAGCTGGCCCGCCGGGTGCTCGACCTCATGGCCGAACATCCCGCGTGGTCCTTGCCGCTCGGCTACAAGGACGGCGTATACGGCGCCGAACGGGTTCCGTCAGGCGCCTATCTGGGAGATCGAGACATGTTCCTGTTCGTTGCGGACGGCAACCGCGATCTCGACGATCCCACTGACTCCACCGATGCCGGCCTGTTCCGCGGGTTCATTCTCCGGAACAGCGACGTTGGAGCCGCCGCCCTTACCCTGGATCTGTTCCTGTTTCGCGCGTGCTGTGCGAATCATGTGGTCTGGGGTTTTCACCACGTTGCTGGCTTCCGGCGCCGGCACGTGGGGGCGTCGATTCAGGAGGCGTGGACAGCGTCGCTCGATGCTGTCCGCTCTGCCCTCGACGCCGACCCGTCCGTCGATCGCACCCTGCTCCAGCGGGCCATCACCTTGGAGCTCGGTCCGACGCGCGACGCGGTGCTCGATGCGGTCATGCAACGACTCGACCTGTCGCGCAAGCAAGCCGCAGAGGCGTACACGCTGGCGGAGCAACATGAGACGAATCCCCGATCCGTATGGGGCTACGTGCAAGGGCTCACGAGGCTCAGTCAACGCACGCCTTGGCAGGACGGACGTTTCGCGCTCGACCACGCTGCCAGCCGTCTCCTGACGACGGTGCACTGACCGTAACTGATGCCGTGCGGGCACATCCCCGCACGGCCTCTTTCCCCATCCAAGTCCGCGCGGGTGCGGCTTCAGCAGCCTGTCCGCCCGGCCGTGCGCGATGCCGCGCACTTCCCCCGCCCGCTCCCAGGAGCGGACCGGACCTAACCGGAGGTGTGCACATGCGCAACAAGACTCGCTATTCCCGAACGAGCAGGAACTCACGGAGTGGCTCCACGCCACAGCAAATCGACGTACGCGACTGGCGAACGCGACTTCGTCCGCTGATCCTTCACCGCCTCGTCGACCAAACGCGCGATCTTCCGTGGTCGCGTCGTCTGATCACGCTGCTCCTCAACGAACTGCATGTCGGCGATGAGTTCTTCGGCCTCGTCGATGTAGGCGATCGCTTCGAGACCCACCAGTACCCGCAGCTCGTGACAATCGCTCTGATCCTGCGCCACAGCTGGTCGCCGACGGACCTCGCCACCGCGACGCGGCGGCTGGGACTCTCGTCTCCACCCGTTACTGCACCTGAGAGTTCTTCCTCGCCTCAACGAACAGCGTCGAAGGCGCGAAGGTTGGCAGGCTGCGCGCGCCGGCCACGGCCGGCATGCCCAGCTCGGAAGGGAGCTCACGCATGAGCATCGCGACAGCTTTCGCGGAGACGGAAGCCTCCGCCCCTGCTCGTTCCAACAACGCCATCCACGAACCACCGGGCCATCACATACCCGATTGTGCGGCGCGCCTCGGTCCGCTCAAGCCTCTCCGCTTCGCTCCGACCCTTCGGGCTGGCGGGCTTGACCGGACCTCGGCGGCGCCAAAAGGAAGGCACTTATGTGATGGCCCGAGGATTCTGACGGAACTCACGGAGTCGACACCGATGCCCTTCACATTGAAAGGAGGAACGCAATGAAGGACAGGACCACATCCGCGGTGGACGTCACCATCGGCGGCCAGGCTCGCTGCTATCACGCGTTTATCACGACGGCGCCGGTCACATTTGATCGACCTTCAACGCTGACGCTCTACGAATCGAGCTTTGACGAGGTGGCCGGCTTCGCAGCCGATCCAATTCCATTCGACCACTCGCTTGGTCGAACGCCCGCGCGACTTGTTCTCATCGGGAGCT
The DNA here is from genome assembly GCA_009377605.1 of Luteitalea sp. Lineage (NCBI taxonomy): Bacteria > Pseudomonadati > Acidobacteriota > Vicinamibacteria > Vicinamibacterales > Vicinamibacteraceae > Luteitalea > Luteitalea sp. The sequence continues at coordinate 18,003 of WHTT01000102.1, read as the reverse complement.
CCGATGAGGCGTTGCAGCGCGCCCGCTACGGCGAGGGCGAATATCTGATCGCTCCGACAGATCCGGTTCTCGTCAGCAGGAACACGCTCGAACACTCGCTGTGGAACCGCCTCGCGGCTCCTTCCATCACTGAAGTGGATTGATGCGCATACAGACGCATGCACGAATTCCGGAATTCCACCAGTCCCTCGTGGGCCAACCAGGAGGTCAACACAATGAACACGTTCGTCAAGATCATTCGCAACGGCCACATGGTGCCCGGAAAGCTCGCAGACGCCGAACTCCACTTCACCGGCGGCGAACTCGACGGCCTGAGACTCATCGGCTTCGCCATCTGGGCACGACGGGACGGCACCGGCCGGAACGTCACGTTCCCGGCGCGTCAATTCACCGCTCACGGTCAGCGGCGCAGCTTTTCGCTGCTGCGCGCCATTGACGACCCTGCGGCACAGGATCGCCTGCGCGAGTTTGTGCTACAGGCCTACCTGGCCGATACGCAGGAGACCGCGAACGACGCGACGCCGTAGCGCTCGCACCGATGCCGGACGTGGCGCGATGCGCGTCCGGCATCTCCTCAACCGAGGGTGAGACTCGGCTGGTGACATTCTTGCCAAGGGTACAGCTATGATTGGAAGTTCTGTTATCAACGGATCAGACTCAGCAGGTCCCGCGCGTGATCGTCCTGACCACGCCGTGTTGTTTCTGGACGATGTTGCGGCGCTTCTGAGGGTGTCTCGGTCGACAATCGAGCGCCGAAGGCGCCAAGGGACTTTTCCGATTCCGGAATTGCCGCCGCTTGATCGTCGTCCGCGGTGGAGCCGAAACGAGGTAGAACGGTTCATGGAGTCGAATCGCTGGACACAGCCCCGGCGTGGCCGGCCAGGACGCGAGCGCCTAGGCTGCGCAGGAGACCCGTAGGAGTGCGATTAGGTGTCCATTGCGCCGAAGAATGTGAGGCGGCATTGAAGAAGGACAAGTTCGTTCGGAAGATCGAAACGGGCATCTACGAGCTCGAAGACAGTTCGTTCGTTCTTGTCGCATCCAAGGGCAAACGTCAGCGAAAGAAGCGAATGCCCGCCGGGACATCCGAGAGAAAACTTCGCTTCCTGCTTGCCGAGATGCGCGCAGAGCTCAACCGCGATCGCTTGCGGGTCGCCAGGAACGCGCTCGCTGAAGATGTTGACCGCTACCTCGATGCGATTCGTGGAGAGGTCAAGTTCATCGAAGATCGGAAGCGCGAAATTCGTAGCTGGTTGCCGCGCTTTGGCCACCGGCGGCGCGACAGCATCGAACCGAGCGAGATTAAGGGGCAACTCCGCGAATGGCGCAACGAGTATGCGCCGCATACGTGCAACCTGCGCCGAACAGCATTGAGCCATCTCTACAGCGTGCTGGACGGACTGAACGCATACAACCCAGTGCGCGAAGTGGCGCGTTTCCCGGAACCGGCGCCAACGCCGAAGTGGCTAGATTACGAGGTCATTCGCAATGCGCTTTCAAAGATGCGCAGGATGTCGACAAAGGCGCGTCTGATGCTGATGGCCTACGCTGGATTCCGTCCGTCCGAGATCACGCGCGCCGTGCCCGAGGACGTAGTGCCGTTTCTGGATTTGGCGGAGCCATTTTGCTTCAAGCGGGTGGGGAAGGGCGATGTGCCTTTGATGGTACCGCTGCCGCCGGATGGCGTAGCTGCTTGGAAATTACTGATCGAGCGAGGAGGGTGGGGTGGCTTCTCTCAAGCCAGCGTGAACAAGAACTGGAAGATCGCCATGAAGAGTGCGGGGGAGGAGGCAGTTCGCGCGGCACAAGCAGCCGGCGACGATGCCGCCGCGATCGAGAAGATTCGCCTCATGTACAGGCCTGTGAACTGCTATCGGCTGCGGCACTCGTACGCTGTCCGCCTGTTGCTTGCAAGCGGGAACAAGGAACTTGTGCAGAAAGCACTCGGCCACGCCAATATTGAGACGACCGATTTCTACACGCAGATGGTCACCGACCCGCGGCTGGTCGATGCGGTGCGAAAGGCGTTTGGGACGTAGCTGATGGTCGATGCGATGAGGATGAAAAACAGGGAGCGGGCGAAACTCGGACGAACCTGGTCTATGGGCTCCAAGTTGGACGATCCGAAACACCAGTCATGCGGTGCCATTCTTGAGCGTAGCTTGCCACCACAGCTTCTCCTCAGCCATATAAACATTGAAGTGTCAGCAGGTTACAGTGTGTGGAACACTGGCTGTCACGCCGGAGGCCGCGGGTTCGAGTCCCGTCGACCCCGCCATTCACACCTTGCGTGATTGGCACGCTCGCCGTCCTCAGTCGATCCGCCTTGGCTTGCAGCCAAGGCGAGATGGTTCGAGTCCCGTCGACCCCGCCAACATCCCCTAGAAAATCGGCATGTCCAGAGAGCACCACAAGATGTTGTGGTCTCTCCTTCCTCGAGCATACGGTCTTCCTGAAGACGATCATCCCGGAAGGCCACGAAGCAGTACCTGGGTGAGGAGTCCAGCGATGAAGCTTGATGCCGACGAGAAGGAGCTGCTCGAGTCTGTCGAGCGGGGCGAGTGGAAGTTCGCGGGCCGTGGCAAGCGCGAACGGGCTCGCTACCCTCGCTACGCCAAGGCGACGTTCCGCAAAGACAGACGGCTGGACATCCGGCTGTCGAGCAAGGATTTGGAAGCGATCCAGAAACGAGCGCTGGCTGAGGGCTTGCCGTATCAAACGCTGATCTCGAGCCTGCTGCACAAGTACGCGTCCGGGCGGCTCAAAGAGGTGTAACGACGTGGAAGACGCCCGCGCTGCGATCTGCCTGCCCGCGCCGCAGAACTGCCGCGCCCCGCACGCGAGCCCCGCGTACGGCACGCCCTGGTCACGACTCAGAAGCGTTGCTTGATGAACAACGTCTCGACCACGCCAGCTCATGCGGCCTATCGCCTGCCGATCCCGGGCGCCGGAGAGCCACAGCTCAAGCGAGTGCCCCGCTCAAGGAGGTGCTGCGTGGCAGCTTCCTCCGCCGAGGCTGTGCAGAGGCGTCATCGGTCTAACAAAAGCGGATTAGAGTCCATTTCATGTCTGGGCGGATCTGATTCGCAGGTGACTTGCTCGTCCGCTGACGTTCTCTAGCTGTCCTTCGGGGCCCGGACTTCAACAGGGATGGCGTCGGGACCCAGGCACTGAAAGACCAGGGCAGGCCCTTGTACCCCCAAGTCGACCTTCATGGCGACGCCAGATTTCTTGAGACGATCGTAGATTTCGCGCACGTCGCTCGTGCGTTCCAGAACGAATCCCACATGGAAATCCGGCGGATATGAGGGTGGGGGCGAATTAAACAGGTTGCTCACTCCGAACTCAAATCCAGTTTCATCCTCGAAGAACGCGATCTGTTTCTGTCGCTGGTATCGGCAGCGCAGACCGAAGAATCGCTCAAAGAACTCACGAGCGGCGTCGACGTCCGACACTTGAAGATCGAGGTGATTGAGTCTCAATGTTCATCCTCCTGTCTGGAGACATCGCGTTCTACTTCCGGCCATCGCTCACCAGGTATACTACCGCCGTTTTGGTCTCATGTCGGAGGTCGCGTCGAGCGCCGGTTGCTGCTCGAACGCGAAGGCTTTTCTCGATCGGAACCCACACCGGCTGCGCCACAGCGATTCGGTGAGACTGTTGCTGGCGTGCGGCAACAAGGAAGTGGTTCAGAAGGTGCTCGGACCGCGATGACTCCCGGCGCGCTGCATCGTGGCAGCCGCCAACATTGTCATCGCCTAGCCCGCGCCGCCATAAGGAAGCAGGGCACCGCCGCCACCTGCACAATCACGGAAAATCCGAGCAGTGCAAGCATGGAGCGACTGTAGAGCCAGCCCATGAGCGCGCTACCGGCGAACCAGGAGGCGCCGTAGGTGAGGTTGAACACGCCGTAGGCCGTCGCACGTCGTATCTGCGGTGCCATGTCCGCGATCGCGGCCCGCATGATCGATTCCTGCGCGCCCATGCCGATGCCCCACAGGATCGTGCCGAGCACGGCGAGCGCCTGTCGATCGCCGAAGGCGAACAGTGCGAACGAGGCGGACAGCAGCGTGGAGACGACCAGCACACGGACACCCGCTCGATCGAACCAACGACCGAAGAGGAGGGCGGCGACGGCGTCGACGGCCATCGCGAGGCCGTAGAGCGCAGGAATCCAGTCGAGAGGCACGGTCGCCGCGCGATGAAAGTGATAGGCCAGGAGTGCATAGTCTGCGTATCCTGCCGCCACGAGACAACTTCCGATCAGATAGATCCAATACTCCTTTGGGAAGCCACGAGCGGACAGCTCCAGGTCCGCCGGTTCGAGCTCCTGCGGCCGTGGGTAGAGACGCCACGCCAGGCCGAGTGTGCTCAGTGCGGCGAGGGCAGGTATCAGCAGCACCGCAAAGCCGTCTCGATAATTCCCTCCCTGCATCACGACGCCGGCCACGATGAGTGGCCCCGTGGTGGCGCCGATCTGATCCAGCGCCTCGTGTAAGCCGAAGCCCCAGCCCCGCCCCGTGCTCTTGGTGGCGTAGGACAGCATCGCGTCTCGCGCAGGCGTGCGGAGCGCTTTGCCTGTTCGCTCCAGCACCATGAGGCAGGCCGCGATCGGCCAGTTGCCCGCCAGCGCGAGCAGCGGCACGGCCAGCAAGTTGATGGCATACCCCGCGAACGTGATGGCCCAGTAGTGCTGTGTGCGATCGGCGAGCCGACCAGACCACAGCCGCAGCGCATAGCCCACGAGCTCGCCGTCGCCGGAAACGACCGAGACGATCAGCGCCGACGCGCCGAGCATCGCGAGAAAGGGGCCTGCGGCGCTGCGGGCCCCCTCGTAGGTGACGTCCGCAAACAGGCTCACGACCCCGAGCAGGACGATGAACGTCAACGCTCGCTGTGATTGCATGGGGATATGGCGTCCGTCTGCCCGATGTACTCGAGGAGCTGCGCAGCGGCACGGCGAACGATGAACGACGGGTGCCGGAGCGCGTCGAGTCCGATCAGGCGCGCGTCGTCGCCGCACGCACGACATCCCAAAGCACCTTGGGCGACATGCCGTCTCCCCAAACGCGCCCGGCCTTGTTGATCGCCCGGAAGACCGGGCCGTGCGTGATGTCAGCCGCCGCCGTCCACGCGTCCAGAGTAGTCTTCACCCACGTTGGGACCGGGACGGTTCGCCCATGTCCACCCTTGCCGACCAGATCGACAATCACCCAGTGCTCCTCCCGTTGCTGGATCGACTCGAGGCTCAGGGCCAACAGCTCGGCGCGGCGGAGTCCACAACCAATCAACATCGCGACCATCGCATGGTCGCGCATCTCACGGCGTGTCGACGGCGTCGCACGATCGAGTAACCGTCGGCCCTGCTCGGGCGTCAGCCAGTTCCCGAGTCGAACGCCGATGCGCCGCACCCCTTTCACGCGGCGAGTGCCCGCCGCCAGCTCCCGGCTCAGGAGACCGGCGTCGGCAGCCTCGTACGCCACGCGCCGAACCGCAGCCAGTCGAAGGTTGATGGTGGCAGGCGCATATCTCGACCATGTATTTGTCGAGAGAGTTGCCCGACTCGTGGACGAAGTCGATCTTCGCTGCAATTGTCACATCGGTGAAGTGCACCTGACGATCGGGCTCGGCTTGGCTCGCTCGCCCTGCCAGGGAGGTGGGAACGAACAGGAGAAGAAGGGCAACGGGCCCGTGCCACCTGACGTGGATCACTCTCGTCTTCCCTTGCGGCGAAGCCCCTCCTCGAGAGACTTGCGCTCGTCCTCTGCCAGAGGGAAACCAAGCTTCTCCGCACGGGCCGCATGCTCGGACGCCAGCGGGTAGGAACCCTGTAGCAGATACGCTTCTGCGAGATGGCGGTGCGTGAGCCCTTGATTTGGATCGATCTGCAACGCCTTCTCGAATGCGTCCGCGGCCGCCTTCACTTGGCCCCGTTGCAGCTTGACCAGACCCAGCTCGAGGTAGAGATCGGATTCCAGCTGTTGATAATACGTCGAGGCCAGCATGGGCGTGCCCTCTGGCAGGGTGAGCGCCAACTGCTCTTCGGCCTCGTCTAGCAGACCGTTTGAGCGATATGCTCGGGCCAACTTGATCCGGATGTCTGGCCTGGAGGGATCGATTTGCGCCCCATCGCGGAGAACCTCCAAGGCTGCCTCGGGGCGGCCGGCGTCGAGGTAAGCGCTTCCTAGGCTCAGATACACTTCGGGCACCCTCGAATCGGATTCCACCACCTGCTGCAGCTCGTGAATGGCCTGTTCGCGTTGCCCAAGATCGAGCAGCGCCAGGCCCAAGTAGTAACGAGCCTGGACGAAGGACTGGGCAACCTGCAGCGCTTGACGGTTGAGCGCCTGCGAGCGGTCTGGATTGCCCAACTGCCGCTCGGCCTCGCCTAGCAACGCGAGAAACTGAGGATGTCCTGGCACCTGGAGAAGCGCTGCTTCCAGCTCGTCTCGGGTTCTCTCCGCGCGACCGAGCTTGAGATACACCTCACCGAGGTAAAAGCGCGCCTGAACGAGGTCTGGTTTCAGCGCGAGGGCCTGCCGAAGCTCCGCCTTCGCTTCACCGACGAGCTCGGGAGACCCCATCCTTCCGTAGGCGATGCCCAAGAGGAAGTGAGCTTCAGCGGAGCGTGGATCCAAGGAAAGGATCTTCTTGAGCTCCGGGATGGCGTTGTCGGCGCCATCCGTGCCAGCGAAGAGCATCGCCTCGAGACGGCCCAGCCTCTCGTCGATGGTTTCCTCTCCCGTACTGGCCTGAGAAGCCGCGAACCGCTCGGCGGGCTCCCCTGAGTCCGCAGCGATACTTCCGGCTAGCAGGACAACGGCCAAGGCCCGGCAACAACGGTGGCTCATCACTGAAGCTAGGCGAATGATCATCGTCGCGCCTTGCTGCCCCTGTCAACGGGTTTCGGGGTCGCGGGTTTCGGGGTCGCCAAGGAGCAGCACACAGTGCGATTTGGCTCATCGTGCGAGGGGTCCGACTCGGGGCCCGCCCCAGTCTGCTCAGGAGAACGCGCCGGGAATGGCGTATTCTCGATCTAAGATTTGGATCAGCACGGAGGCAGTCTCGGGGAAAGTCATGGTGCACTCGACGCATGCTCAGCACGTCGTGCAGCGCGGGACGGTGACGGCGATGACGTTGTTCCGGCCAGCAATCAGCCTGGCAATCATTGCTCTGCCGCTTCTGCTAGCGGGCCGCACCTTGCCGGCCGCTGCACCGGAGCCATCCTCGTCTACGGTGCGCTGGGCCGATTGGATCGAGCCCGATTTCCCGTTTTTCTCTTCGGTTCTGGATGCCCGCCGCTCCGGGCCTGGCTTTCCCACCAACAACCTGACGCCGCGCGGCCTGGTGTTGAATCTCGGTCATGGCTACTGGGTGGGATTCGACGTCGATCTGTTGCGCGTCGCCGCCATTTGGCGCGGGAACGCCGTGACGCCTAGAGCGCTGGCGCCTGGCTCCTATCACGCTTCCGACAAGAAGACCAAGGGCGGGCAGTTCCCTGCGCCGGAGCCTGACGGCAGGGTCTGGCTCGCCAACGGCATCTACCCCGGGTGGCAAAGCGGCCGCCGCCCGTCGTTCGACGATCCGCGCGAGTTGGCGCCCAGCCCGGAGGAAGTGGGACGCGGTCCGCTCTCAGAGGAGATGGGGCGTTTCAAGGCCATTCGCCAGGTCCGCGACGGTGTGGTGCTCGAGTACACGGCCAGCGGCGCCGAGGTGCGCGAATGGGTGACACTCTCCGAGCACAACACTCTCGAGCGGCGCTTTCACGTCGGGCCGACGAGTGAGACGCTGTGGCTCTTATTGGGCATCAAGGCAGAGGATGCGACCATTTCGCTCGGAAGCGAGGCAGACGTCTCGCCCGTTCTGGAGACGATCCCGTTTGCAAATGACAGCGGGACCGCGCATGCCAGTGCCACAGGATCCGCCGAGATGTGGGCCGTGCGGGTGCCGCCGCATGACGAGCCTCTTCAGTTTGGCGCCGCTTTGACGGAGAGCGGCAGCGCCCAGACACCCGCACCCCGCGCGATCCCGACAGACATGCCTACGCCTCGCTGGCCGCAGGAGATCACCAGCAAGATCACACGCTCGACGGCGAAGGACGCGTATGTGGTGGACGACATCGCGTTGCCGCTCGACAATCCCTGGCGTCGTAACGTGCGACTCGGCGACATCCAGTTCCTCCGCGACGGTACCGGCGTGGGCGTGACGCTCGACGGCGACGTCTGGTTCATTCACGGCCTTCACGAGCGGGACGGCGTCGCCCGCTGGAGGCGTTTCGCCTCCGGCCTCCATGAGCCGCTGACGCTCGCAATTCGCGACGACCAAGTCTACGTCTTCGACCGCAATGGCATTTGGCGCCTGCGCGACACGAACGGTGACGGAGAAGCGGACGTCCACGAGCTGTTCTCCAACGCCTTCGCACAGACAGCCGACATGCGTGAGTTCCCCAACACCTTGCGGCTCGCGCCCGGCGGTGAGTTCGTCATCGCAAAGGGCAACCAGCAGGCCACGACGATCGGTAAGCACAATGGGCATGTGCTGCGAATATCGGCCGATGGCCGCCGTGCCACGGTGCTCGGCTATGGGTTCCGCCAGCCGAACATCGGCGTCAACGTGCGCACCGGTGTCGTCACCGCGAGCGACCAGCAAGGCCATTACATTCCAACGACGCCATTGCACATCGTGCGGGGCAGGCAGTTCTACGGCTTCCTCAGCGACAAGCAGCCGCGTGAGGTCTACCCGGCGCCGATCGCCGAGCCGCTCACGTGGATTCCGCACGCAGCCAATGCGTCGGCGATGTCGCAGGTCTGGCTGTTTGGCGCGCGCATGGGGCCGCTCAACGAGGCGCTCGTTCACATCGGGTTCAACAACCCCGAGCTGTTTCGTGTCTATGTCCACGACAACGACAACGCGAAGCCGGAAGCCGCGGTGGTGAGCCTCACGCGCGCGTTCGACTTCCCGCCGCTCAACGGCTCGGTCAATCCCGCGGACGGTCAGCTCTATCTCGCCGGGTTTCAGATCCTCGGCTGGGGAACCACAGCGACCCGCCTGGCCGGTCTCGGCCGCGTGCGCTACACGGGCGCGCCCTCCACCGTTCCGCGTGACGTCGTGCCGACCGACGAGGGCGTGCTGCTGCGCTTCGACGCACCGCTCGACGCCGACACGGCGGTCGCCCCAGACAGCTATTCGGTGATGAGCTGGCATTACGTTCGTACCCACAATTACGGCTCTCCGCAGCTCAAGGCGGATGGCACACCGGGCATGGACAGGCTCGTGCCAAGTGCGGCGTATCTCTCGAAGGATGGACGAAACGTGTTCGTCGCGGTGCCCGAGATGAAGCCAGTGATGCAGATGCGCATCGCCTGGTCGCTCGAGACGGCCGAGGGCGTCAAGTTCCAGGAGAACGCCTACTTCACGCCTTATGAGCTCCGGGGCTTCGATCCGCGAGCCGAAGGCTTTGGCGATCTCACCGTCGACCTGTCACCCAGGACCACCTCGGCAGATACGGCTGCGCCCGTGAGCGCCGAGGAGGGCCGTCGCCTGTATCAGAGCTCAGGCTGCATCGCCTGCCACTCGACCGACACGTCGATCTCCAAGCTCGGGCCAACATTCAAAGGTCTCTACGGTGGCGAGCGGCGGTTTGCCAATGGCGCTGTGCGGGTGGTTGCAGACGAGGTGTACCTTCGAGAGGCGATCCTCGAACCTTCGGCGAAGGTCGTCGCCGGCTACGAGAGCGGTGAAGCTGGCATGCCGAGCTATGCCGGTGTGTTGACCGAGGCGCAAATCGATTCGATCATCTTGTACATCAAGAGTCTCGAATAGGAGTATCGATCAGTGTCGGACAAGGATGCATTCACCGATCGGCGTCGAAGCCAGGAAGAGGAGTACTTCCACAAGCGTGAGCAGGAGCTCATCGCGAAGATGCGTCGGCGTGGTGCCGACGAAGCGGATCGCCAACAGATGACACAGCGGACTGGAATTGCAGACGAGGCGCTCTTGCAGGAGCTGCAGGCGATCGGTTACACACCGGAGACCGTGGTGCTCATCGACATTCTGCCGCTTGTCCAGGTTGCGTGGGCCGACGGCGCTGTCTCCACGCGCGAGCGAGAGGTGATCGTCGAAAAGGCACGCGGTCTCTCGATCGAACAGGGGTCGGAGGCCGATCGCAAGCTGACCGAGTGGCTCACGGACCGGCCGTCCGACGATGCGTTGAGCGTGGCGCTTCGCGCGATCAGTGCGATGCTCCAGGCGCGGTCCCCGGACCAGCGCGAGGCGACGCGTCAGGAGTTGCTCGCATCGTGCACAGGCATCGCCTCTGCGTCCGGCGGCGTCTTGGGCTTCGGGAAGGTGTCAGACGAGGAGCAAGCGCTGTTGGATCGCATCAAACTGGCGCTGGAGGAGTGAGCTCCTAACGCGGCACGATCGCAAGGACACGCGTCGGTCCGCCGGTGCCGCCCTCGATCTTCATCGGCAGCGCCACGACGACCGCACCGAGTGGCGGCAGCTCTTCGAGATTGACGAGATTCTCCAAATTGAAGATGTTGGCTGCCGCCAGCACACGGTGGGTGTCGAACGTCGTGCTCCTGCCAGGATCGATGCTGGCCGTGTCTATGCCAACGCCCGAAACGTCGCGCTCGACGAGCATGGCGGCCGCCTCGCGCGATACCCCCGGAAAGTGGAGGGTCGCCGGGTCTTTCGGCGTCTTCGACCCGTAGTAGCGCTCCCAGTCGGGCCAGCGCTCCGACCAGCCGGTGCGCACGATCAGGATTGATCCCCGCATCAGCGCACCGTTCGCCCGTTCCCACGTCGTCACGTCGCTCGGCTGGAGCGTTGCATCGGGGTTGGTGGCCGGTCGTTTGCTGATATCGACGACTGCCGCCGGCGCCACGAAGCGCTCGACTGGAATATCTGTCGTCGTCCATCCCCGCTCGGCGAAGTGGATCGGCGCGTCGAGGTGCGTGCCCAGGTGCTCGGGCGAAGAGAACTCCGCGGCGGCGTACCAGAAGCCGGCCTCATTGACACCCCACGCAAGACGACGATGCTCGAACGGTGAGCCGGTGGGCCAATAGAGGCTTTGCGGCGAGAGCGCGTGCGTCAGGTCGACGAGACGGATGCTCTCGTCAGTGAGGAGCTGGAGCAGCGTCTGGGTCGAAGCGCCCGATGTCTCCGACGGTTGTGACGAACGACGAGGTTCATCGGAGCTACTCGGTGGTCCGCCACGGTCCGCTTGCGGGCGGCAGGCAACCGCGACCATGACCGCGGTGAGGTACATTAGCTTCGCGATTTTCGAGCGACGGCGTTGCATCATGCTTTTGCTCCGTCCAGTTACGCGTCCCCACTCCAAAGCCAAAGAGGGTGATCTGATTGAGACCATCCTTTTCGCATCGGATCTGGCATAATCGTCGCGATGAGAACTGGTACTGGGGATGTGAATAATGCGTATGAAAGTGCTCGCCTATCTCGCCGCTTGTCTCGTTGTCGTTGGGCTTGCGGCGCCGGCGCACGCTCAAGAGGCCGTCCCCGGGCCATGCGAAGAAGGGCGGTTCGAGACCGGTGCGTTGTGGAAGATTTGCGTTCCCGCCGCCGGCTGGAATCAGCAGCTCCTCGTCTACGCGCACGGCTACGTGCCGAACCTTCCGGGCCTGTCCGAGCTTGGATTCTACGACGTTCTGCCCGACGGCACGGAGCTCAGCACGCTCGTCCAGCGAGTGGGCTTTGCATACGCGACTACCAGTTATCGGCAGAACGGCCTCGCCATTCTCGAAGGCGTCGAGGATGTTCGGGATCTCGTCCGCTTGTTTCACCAGCGCGTTGGCGAGCCAAGACGGACCTACGCAACGGGCGGCTCCGAGGGAGGGCTCGTCGCGACGCTTCTGGCCGAACGCTCGCCGGAGCTCTTCACGGGCGCCCTGGCCGCGTGCGGGCCAATTGGCGGCTTCCGATTTCAAATCAATTACTTCGTTGATTTCCGAGCTCTCTTCGACTACTTCTTTCCAGGCGTGCTCGTCGGATCGCCCATTGATATCCCTGCTGGAGAGATCACAGCCTGGCTCGACGGATCGCTGCCAGCGCAAGTTCGCGCTCGATTGGAGCAAGGGCCGGCGCGCGCGCTCGAGCTGATGAAGGTGTCACGCGCGCCGCACGACCCTGACAACTTCGAGACGGTCACGAGCACCGCGCTGTCGGTGCTCGCATACAACGTGCTGGCCACCAACGATGCCCGCGCCAAGCTCGGCGGCAATCCCTTCGACAATCGAGCCCGCTGGTATTCCGGCTCTTCCAACGACGCTCGGCTCAATCGCGGCGTGCGCCGGTTCGCGGCAGATCCGGCGGCCATCGAGGCGCTGCGGCAGTACGAGACTTCCGGCAGACTCAGCATTCCTCTGGTGACGATGCACACGACGGGTGACGACACCGTGCCGTTCACGCATGAGGTCCTCTATTCCTTCAAGCTGCAGCTCGCAGATCGCGGGGCCTTCATCCCACTGCCGACGCTCCGTTACGGCCACTGCGATTTCACGGTGCCAGAGGTCCTGACCGCGTTTGCCGTCCTCCTCGCGCACCCGTAGGCGAGGGTCTGAAAAAAAATCGCGACCAGCTCATCCGTAGTGTGCGTTTTCGCGGATTCCGGCGTTCTGCACTCACGCGAGGCAGATTGTGCCTGGTCATCCGCTCGAACCCGCAGAATGCGCCGACCGAATCCAGAGCGTGCTCGCGCGCTGCAGCCTGACGGCGAAGCGTGTGTCTCTGGTAAGCCAGGCGCCGCCGTTCGATCGAAACCGAGCGCATGCGCTTCGGCCCAACTTCCTCGGGCGGATCCGCCGAGGCGAGGAGCCGCACATCTTTCAACTCGCCACGTTGAGCGTGCTGACCGGAACCGCTCTCGAAGAGTGGCTTACGCTCTTTGGATACGACCCCGCCACGGTACCGCGCTGGCAGATTGCGCTGCACGGCGCGCGCACTGTCGCCATCTCATCGCGAGCCAATCCTTGCGATCTACAGCGTTTCAGCCACGGCCTGCGGCGTGTGCCGGTCCCGCCGCGCGCGCTCCCCACCGAGGAGATTGTCGGCGCGCTGCCGACGTTGGAGATGCCGCGGTCGCCAGACGACACCCACCTGTATCTGAAGCTCGGGCGGGATGACCGTCTGCTCCCATCCCGCTTTGCAGCGGGAAGCTATGTGTCCGTCGACACGAACCGGGGGCTGACGCCCGATGCGGATCCCGAGCAGATTTACGCCGTGGAGCACCTGTACGGGCTCTCAGTGTGCCGCCTCGCTCGCGTGGATTCGGACCAGATCCGGTTGCTCGGCGAGATCGCGATGCCCTTTCCCTCGCTGTTCGTGCTCGGCACAGAGGCGGGCGTCCTCGGCAGCGTGGACGCCGAGCTACAGCCGTTCGACCAGCGCATGGACATGTCGTCGCGCGAGCCGCCACGCTTGCTGGCGCGTCCTCGCCAACGGCTGGTGAGCGTCCTCTCGACCGAGCTTGCCCTTCATCACTACGTTGCCGCTGCCCGTGAGCGAGCTGGTCTGAGCTTGCGCGAGGCGGCTGGACTTGCCGCTGAGATGGCGGCGGTGTGCGGACCGGCCTACGCCATGGCGAGAAGCACCTTTGAACGCTACGAGACCATCGATACCGTACCGCACCATTTGGCCAAGCTCTTTACGTTGGCAAGCGTGTACGCGCTCGATGTCTGGCATTATCTCGCGCTCGCTGGCATGGTCATACCGCTCGGTACCCGCATGTTCGATGACCTCGAGCTGAGCGAGCAACCCGTTCGTGCGATGAGCGGCACCCGACCGGACAAGGCCCTCCTTCAGATGCTCCGCGCGGCGCTCGGTAAGCCAGCACTCACAATCGACGACCTGTACACATTCGGCCGGTGTGACAACAGCGCGCATCCGCTGATCGAAGGCGGCACCATCCTCGTGCTCGATCGCCGCCGGCAACACCTCGAGCTGCCCCGAGAGAGATCCTCTCGTCATCAGGAAGCTCCGCTGCTTCTGATGCAAGCGTCGAATCGTGGGTACCACGCGGGATACGCCACGATTCGAGGGCGGCAGCTCACGCTCGAGCCTCCGCCACTCGCGGCTGGTCCGGTGCATCACATGGATGTCGACGAGGCGTCTGTCGTGGGGCGGGTCGTGGCGGTGCTGCGAATTGGATCCGAAGTGGCAGATCTTCGGACAGACGCGCACGGTCGTCGTCGTTACGAGACGCCCGTGGTTATTGGCGAAATGTCGTCCAGGTGACAAGAGTTCGGATTTTCTAGCGTGGTGCGCTCCGACCGCGGACTGTTTGGGCTATCTTTGCCGTCGTGTTGAGCGTTTGCACAATGGCTGAGAAGCGGATGTGGCGAGTCGCGGCGCACGCACGTGCAGGTACCACGCGCGATGGATTGGCGCTTCTCGACGTCAAGCGCGGGAAGGTCGTGACTTCGAATGCCGTTGGCGCCCGCATCTGGACCTTGGTGGACGAGGGCTGTGACCTCACTGCCATTCTCAGCGTGATCAGCGCCGAGACAGGTACCAGCAAGGACGTGATTCGGCAGGACATCACTGGCTTCTTGAGGGACCTCGAACAATGCGGGCTCATCGAGCCGCAGGAGCAAGCGCCCGAAGGCGGAAAGGGAACGTGATGTTAACCGTTTCGGCCTGGTTTGGACTCGTGGTCTACGACCTCGTCGGCTTCGCGGGATTTGGTGCCATCCACCGGTTCGTCGCGGCGTTTCCGAGACGAAGCCGCCCGCGTCGCGACGACGTCATCGCGCGCGTCTGTCATGCCGTCGATGAGGCGTGTGTCTGGTACGTCAAGCGTAGCTATTGCCTTCAGCGATCGGCGGTCACGACCTGTCTGCTGCGCTGGTGTGGTGTGCAGGCAACGCTGGTGATCGCGTATCGGCCCGTGCCCATCGACTCCCATGCCTGGGTCGAGGTGGACGGACGTGTCGTCAACGATCGCCCGCAGTATCAGAAGTTCTTTCTCGTGCTCGATCGGTTGTAGCACCGCGATGGTGGGAGGAGCCATGAGCGCGCAGGCAGGTGTGTTCTACATGGATCGACGCCCAATTCCACTCGAAGTCGTGGAGCGGATTGACGATGCGCTCGCGGATTTCGGTCCGGACGGCGGCGGATCGCACCTCGAGCCGGGGCTACTCATGCTCTCGCGCGCGCTCCACATCACGCCTGAGGACGAGCGCGAGGAGCGACCACTCGTCTCGCCTGCCGGCCGTGTGCTCACCTGGGATGGCCGGTTGGACAACCGCGACGACCTGCTCTTGCAGTTCCACCGCGACCTTGAGATTGACGCAACTGACGGCGCGCTGGCGCTTGCAGCGTTCGAGCGCTGGGGCGTAGACGGGTTCGCTCGTCTCATCGGCGACTGGAGCCTCGCACTCTGGGACGCGCCGGAGCGGCGGTTGGTCCTAGCGAGCGACTACATGGGCGTTCGTCCGTTGTATTACCGGCGTGCTGCGGACCACGTGGCCTGGTCGAGTAGCCTCGGCGAGCTGATCCTGCGGGAAGGCGTCAAAGACGACCTGGACGATGTGTTCGTCGTGGGATTCCTGGTGGGCTTCGTGCCGGCAGACCGCACGCCGTACCTGCCGGTTCGGTCCGTTACACCGGCGCATGCGCTGTCCTTCTCTGCCGCCGGTACTACCTGTCATCGGTTCTACGAATATCCAGCGAACACCGTTCGGTATCGCCACGAGTGGGAATACGAGGAGCACCTGCGGGACGTATTCGCGAGAGCTGTCGGCGCGCGCTTGCGGTCCACTCGACCTGTTTGGGCGGATCTTAGCGGTGGGCTTGATTCGTCATCGGTAGTGTGCCTGGCGGACTGGCTGATCCGGCGTGGAGTTGTCGACGCGCTTCGCCTAAGAACCGTCTCGATGGTCTCGGATGAGTCACCAGAGGTCGACGAGCGGCGCTTCATAGCTGTTGTGGACGAGGCGCGCTCCTCGAACAGTGAGCTCGTCGCAATCGACGACGTGGGAAGTGTGTACGACGGCGACCTCTCATGGGTTACACCGGCCAGTCCAAGGTGGGCGTCCTTGGCAAAGCTGCGTCGCGTTCACCTGCTCGGCGGAAAGCTACTCATGACCGGCCAAGGTGGCGACGTGGTATTGGCAAATGACCCAGACTGGAGCCACGCTGCACTGGAGTGTCTCGACCGCTGGGAGGTTCTCACCTTCTTGAGACAACTTCATGCTTGGGCTCTCGCAACCAAGAAGCCAGTGGCTGCGCTCCTAGCTGCGAACCTTCGCGTCGCGCTGCCAACCTCTTGGCGCGCAACTGCGCGGGCGCGCCGGAGCTTGTGGATGGCGAGCAGCAGGAGCGCAGGATGTCAGACTGACGTCCTTTCGTTCACAGCCAAGGCGGATGCCTTGAATGAGCTTCGGCAAGCTGTATATGCCGAAGCCGCTGCCGTCGAGAAGAGCACCCGCGCGACGGTCCGGTTTCTGCTTTCCCGCCTGATTAGGTGTTCAGCGGAGCGAGGGTTGCAAACGCCAAGCGAGTTGTGTGGTCCTCGGTTGACACATCCGTACATGGACCGACGCCTCGTCGAGTGTGTCTGTGCGTTCCCGCAATCGGTGTTGAACCTGCCTGGTGAGACGCGTTCCCTGATGCGCCGGGCCTTCGGTCGTTTTCTACCGCCTCGGATTGCGTCGAGGTTCTCGAAAGGTTACGCAGCACCTTACTGGTCCCGCGTGCTCTCTGCGGTATTCACTGGGTTGGGCGCTCCCTCGCATTGGGAACTGATCAAGCAAGGTTTCGTCAGCGAAGCAGCTCTCGAGAACGCGCTGCGGGGAGAGCATTCCGTCCACCAGCGCTCGGAACAAATAGTGGGGATGTTGGTTGGTGCCGAGCGGTGGCTTCGTGCACATGCAGCGTTGTCGACTTCATCGAGTCCTGAGCGTGGCGCCGCGCACAGTAATCCAACACAGAAAGGAGGTGAATACCATGAAGTACGAGAAGCCTAAACTGTACGAGCTGGCTTCCGCGTTGTCCATCGTGCGGGGCATTCCACCCGTCGGCCTGGACAGCCCGGATCCAGGAGAGCGGCTCGAAGGCCTCGAGGTAGGTTTGGATGACTGACCCTCTTGGTTAACGGCGAAACCCTGCCTCCCCTCTCGATCGCGACGAGAGGGGAGGTTCGTATTGGATCCCTTCCCATGAAACGGCAGCATGCCGATGTTCCCACCAGCGTCCGTTCGCCTTACTCATGCCACCACATTCGGACAGGCGGCCTGCGCCCGGGCCAGACCTCGGCCAATGTCGAGGCGTCGTACAGTCGGCCGCCCTTCATCACGAACCGCGTGGATGCGGTGTGGTGGATGTTCTCGAGCGGATTCTGGTCGAGCACCTGCAGATCGGCGATCTTGCCAGGCTCGATGGACCCGAGATCAGCGCCGTGCCCAATGGCATCGGCACTGCAGCGAGTCGCCACCCGGAGCACGTCGTGCGGCGGCATTCCACCCAGAGCCAACGTCCACATCTCCCAATGTGCGCCAAGACCGGGGAGGTTCCCATGGGAGCCGAGGCCGACGCAACCTCCCGCGGCGACGATCTTGGCGGGTTGGGCTGCGATTTGGCGCAATGTCTCGAGGTCGACCTGACCGGTAGCGTATACCGGCCTCCGGAAGTAGGTAATCGCGTCGGGTGGAAGGAATCGCCGGAGTCGTGGCTCGGCCCACGGATCCCAGCGGCGATGGAATAGGCTCATGCCGAACACTGACAGGGTGTGCGTCTGGATCATGCCGCTTCGGACCATCAGCTCGACGACGTCGCGATATTGCGGCGTGGCTGGAAAGTTGTGCTCGAGCCCAGCGTATCCATCGATTGCCATCGTGAGGTTCATCGCCGTGTTCCAGCCACCCTCATTGGTTGGGGTCAGCCCCTGTTCACGCGCGACCATGGCGATGAGCTGTCGCGTTCTGCGGCCCCCTGCCAGGTACTGCTTGATGGTCTCGGTTCGATAGAATTGCGACCAGATTTGCA